>CACYDN010000117.1 GCA_902773185.1 uncultured Lachnospiraceae bacterium
TGGTGAAGATGGGCTACGGCGACTGCCTTCTGGGCGGTGCGACCTATTCCACAGCTGATACGGTTCGCCCCGCACTGCAGCTGATCAAGACCAAGCCGGCGAACCATATCGTATCATCCTGCTTTATTCTTGTTCGTCCCGGTGCAACCGGAAAGAACGAGGTACTGGCCATGGGCGACTGCAGCATCAATATCAAACCGGATGAGGATGAGCTGGTGGAAATCGCAGAAGAGATCATCAAATGTGCGAAGATCTTCGGCATTGATCCGCAGGTGGCCTTCCTCAGTTATTCGACCGACGGATCCGGCTTCGGCGAGGATGTGGATAAGATGAAGGCGGCAGCCCGGAAGACCAAAGCAAGGAATCCGGATGTGCCGATCGATGGCGAAATGCAGTTCGATGCGGCTGTATCACCGGCGGTTGCCAGAAAGAAATTCCCCACCTCTCAGGTAGCAGGACATGCCAATACATTTATTTTCCCGGATATCAATGCCGGAAATATCGGTTATAAGATCGCACAGCGCATGGGCAATTTTGATGCCTATGGACCGATCCTTCTGGGACTGAATGCGCCGATCAACGATCTTTCCCGTGGATGTACGGCAACGGAGGTTTACTCCATGGCCATCATCACGGCATCATTCGCGTAAAACGTTACACCTATAGATAATGATCTGTCCCGGCTGCTTCGTTTTCAATGTGCCGGATGAAAAAGGGCAGGCTTCTGATATCGGTTGCCTGTCCTTTGTACTACATATTTGCTGAATATGATTCATAAGACAATGCAAATGTGAAGGAGAAAAGGATGAAAAAATCAAAAAAACCGATTCTCACAGGAGCACTTCTTTTGAGTGCCGGACTTCTGGCCGCCTGCGGAAAGAAGTCTGACAGCAATCCGCCTGTTGTTTACGGACCGCCGACAACAGAAGAGGAACCGCAGGATGTCTATGGTCCGCCTGTTATTGATGAGGATCCGACGGAAGAAGAGCCTACAGAGGTTTACGGTCCTCCGGTAATTCCGGATGAACATACGGAAGAGCCGGCTACCGAGTACGGTCCGCCTGTTGTTACGACAGAAGAACCGCAGGCAGTTTACGGCCCGCCGGTAGAAGCGACGACAGAGGAGTAGTTCTATGGAAAGAACACTTGGCGACTGGAAAAAGGCGCATCTCGAGGCGGCAAAACAGAAAAGAGAGGCGTATTTTACAAATCCGGAATTGAAACAGCTCTTTTTCGAGTTTACGCTCCGTTGTAATGAACATTGTTTTCACTGCGGATCACGCTGCGATGACAGTGAGCGGCCGGAGGAAATGCAGCTGGATGAGTGGAAAGCCATTATTGATGAGGTGGCCGAGAACTTCCCCAAAAAGCCGATGCTTTGTATCACCGGTGGAGAGCCGCTCATCTATGAGGATTTTTTTCCCGTCATGGAATATGCCTATGAAAAAGGCTTCAAATGGGGAATGACCTCGAATGCCACGCTGATCGATAAAAAGACAGCACAGAGGCTGAAGGATGTGGGAATGCGGACGATTTCCGTTTCCATAGACGGCCTTCCGGAAACGCATGACAGGCAGCGGGGGCTTCCCGGCGGTTACAAATTTGCGATGGACGGCATCCGGAATCTGGCTGAGGTAGGTTTTGACCATCTGCAGGTCACGACGGTGCTGAATCATGAGACGCTGCATGAGCGGGAAGCGCTGTTCGAAATCATGAAAGAGCTCCCAATCGATTCCTGGCGGCTCATTCATTTGGAACCCATCGGCCGGGCATTGGAGCATCCGGAAAAGATGATGACCAAAGAGGATTATCGGATCTTTTTTGACTATATTTATGAGAAACGGCGTGAGCAGTATCCTGTCTGCTACGGATGCTCCCACTATCTGGGACTTGGCTTTGAACGGGAGCTTCGGAACTGGTGGTTTATCTGCTCAGCAGGACGGACGGTAGCGAGTATCATGTCCAACGGCGACATTGGGGCGTGCCTGGACATTGACCGGACGCCGGAGAGCATACAGGGGAATGTTCGACGGGATTCCTTTACGGATGTTTGGAAGAACCGGTTTTCTTTCTTCCGGCAGGAATTATCCAACCATATGCCGGAATGCAAGGGATGTCCGTCCATCGATTATTGCGGCGGCGGTGCCTGCCACAGCTTTGATTTTAACAGTAGAAAGCAGCAGATCTGCTTTAAAGATGTATTACAGGGGTTTTAATTCAGGAGGAGGTTACCTATGAAGTGTTCCACATGTGGAAATGAGATTCCTGCGGGAATGACAGCTTGTCCGAATTGCGGGGCGGATGCAGTGGCATCCCAGCAGAGCTCCCCGCAGGGGTATGATTCATATGGCCAGCAAGCAGGCTACGGCCAACAAGGCGTATATGGCCAGCAGAGTTATGGGCAACAAGGGTATGACCAGCAGGGCTATGGGCAACAAGGTGCATACGGCCAGCAAGGGTATGGCCAGCAAACGGATGCTTATGGGCAACAGGGCTATGGCCAGCAGTACAGCCAGCAGGCGCAGGGCTACGGTCAGGCATCGGGCGCGTATGGCCAGCAAGCCTACGGTCAGGCACAGCAGTACGGTCAGCAGGGCTATGGCCAACCGGCGCAAGGCGGCTATGGTCAACAACCTTACGGAGTGCCGGTCCCGAAGGAACCGCGGAAACCGCTTTCGCCGAAGGCAAAGAAGATCATCATTATCAGTGCGGCTGCAGTTGTGGCGGCCCTTCTCATTATCTTCCTTGTTCTGCCGCTCATCTTTAAGAGCAAGCTGAAGGGTGAATACAAGGCAAACTATTTAGGAGAAACCGGGTATATCTGCTTCTCAAACGGAAACTTCATTATTTACTCTCTGAATTCAAATGGGGAA
>CACYDN010000118.1 GCA_902773185.1 uncultured Lachnospiraceae bacterium
ATTATGCATTAAATCTGGCCTGCTGGCTCCGGATCAGTTCATCGTCTTCAAAGTAATTGATGCGCATCGCTTCCTTCACTTCGGCAAGTGTTACCGCAGCAGTAGCGCGAGCGGCATCGGTTCCCTTTTTCAGAATTTCATAAACCGCGGGAATATCCTTTTCGAATACAGCACGTCTTTCCCGGATGGGCGCGAGCTCGCGGTTCAGAACCTTCTGCAGGAATTTTTTAATCTTCACATCTCCGAGTCCGCCGCGGCGGTAGTGATCCTTCAGTTCATCCAGATTCTTGTAATCCGGCAGGAACTCGGCAAAATCGCTGTCGGTGGAAAAGGCATCCAGATAGGTAAATACCGTGTTTCCCTCCACCTTTCCGGGATCGGAAATCTGGATATGATTCGGGTCGGTGAACATGGTCATGACCTTGCGGTTCACTTCTTCCTCGGAATCGGAAAGATAGATACAGTTTCCGAGAGATTTGCTCATCTTTGCTGTTCCGTCCGTACCGGGAAGCCGGCAGCAGATTGCGTTTTCCGGAATCATGGCCTTTGGTTCTACCAGAACGTCACAGTTATAGGTGGCATTAAACTTCCGGACAATTTCCCGCGCCTGCTCAAGCATGGGAAGCTGGTCCTCACCCACGGGAACGACGGTAGCCTTAAAGGCTGTAATATCGGAGGTCTGGCTGATCGGGTAGGTAAAGAAGCCGACGGGGATACCGACCTCAAAATTCCGAAGCTGGATTTCGGTCTTGATCGTGGGGTTCCGTTCCAGACGGGCTACGGTGACCATGTTCATGTAATAGAAGGTGAGCTCGGTCAGTTCAGGAACCGCTGACTGGATAAACAAGTTGGATTTTGCGGGATCCAGTCCGACGGAAAGATAGTCCAGAGCAACCTCGATGATATTATCGCGGATCTTGTCCGGGTCATCGAAATTATCGGTAAGCGCCTGGGCATCTGCTATCATAATATAAATCTTGTCGTATTCACCGGAATTCTGAAGCTCGACTCTGCGTTTCAGGGAGCCAACGTAATGGCCCAGATGAAGCTTGCCTGTCGGACGGTCTCCGGTCAGAATAATTTTCTCCATGGTATTCCTCCTTGTGCAAATTCCATCTTATTATAGTGTGTCATGGAAGGAAAGTTAAACTTTGCTTGCTATCGGGGGCGGGTTTTGGTAATCTGAAAATGGAGGGGGAAACAGTGTATGATTGTTTTTGAAATGGAAAGGAACAGGTGACGGAAATGAAGGGAAAATTGGGGTTTGGGTTAATGCGTCTTCCTTCCACTGATCCGACGGATCCGGGAAAGATTGATATAGAAGAAACATGCCGGATGGTTGACATGTTCCTTGACAGGGGGTTCGATTATTTTGATACAGCCTGGATGTACTGCAACTTCAAAAGCGAAGAAGCGGTGAAGGATGTTCTTACTTCCCGCCACGAGCGGAGCGGCTACACCATTACCACAAAGCTGCATTCCGGTTTTATTTCCACGAAGGAAGACCGGGATAAGATCTTTCAGGCACAGCTAAAGAAGACCGGAGCCGGATATTTTGATTATTACTGGCTGCATGATGTAAACAGCCATTCCGTGGATATCTACGAGAAACTGGACTGCTGGGACTGGCTTCGAAAGAAGAAGGAAGCGGGAGATGTGAGGCATATCGGCTTTTCCTTCCATGATGGTCCGGGGCTGCTGAATCAGGTTCTTTCGGAGCATCCGGAGGTGGAGTATGTGCAGCTGCAGCTTAACTATATGGACTGGGACAGCGTGGGCGTCAGATCCCGGGAATGCTACGAGGTCGCAACCCGTCACGGAAAGCCGGTGATCGTTATGGAACCGGTCAGAGGCGGAACACTTGCGGCTCTTCCGGATGAAGCGGAGAAACTTCTCAGGTCGTATGCGCCGGAAATGAGCATTCCGTCCTGGGCAATCCGGTTTGCGGCCAGCCCCGAGAATGTATGTATGGTACTCTCCGGTATGTCGAATCTTTCGCAGATGGATGACAATACCGACTATATGCAGGAGTTTAAGCCGCTTAATGATGAAGAGAAAAAGCTGATCGGTGAAGTGCTTGCTATTATGAATAAGAGCCGTGCCATTCCATGCACGAGCTGTGCATACTGCGCACCGGGCTGTCCGATGAATATCAACATCCCGCGATATTTCTCTCTGTATAATGCGGAATTGCAGGAGGCGCCCGGTAAGGGATGGACCCCGCAGGCGGAATATTACGAAAATCTGACAAAGGAATTCGGAAAAGCAAGCGAATGCATTGGGTGTGGGCAGTGTGAGAGTATTTGTCCGCAGCATCTGCCGATCATTGAAAACCTGAAGAAGGTTGCGGAACGGTTTGAGTAGACAGATTATTTTGAAATAGAGAGATTTGTGCATGTTGTATAATTTGAGTTCATCGTTTGTTCATATTGCATTAAAAAATCGGATATAATTTGTTAAAATAGTACTTGTATGACGGGAATATTTGGGTGTATAAAAAGGATGAGAGATATAAATACACTATTTCACACAAAGAAGGGAGAAAGATGATGAAAACGAAGAAGAAAGTAGTAAGCTTTCTGCTGGCTGTTTTCCTCGTAGCGGGTTTCTTGATGATCCCGGGGGAGAAGGCAAAGGCAGAAGGGCCGGCAACAATGTATGGACTCTGGTTTGACGGCCAGCAGTTCACCAGTGACTGGTGCGTTATGAATGTTGGTGGCGGAACCGCTACCTTCGATCCGGAGAATTCCGTACTGACGCTGGAAAATGTAAACTTTAACAGAGCTGACAGTACCAATGTATACAATATGTACGGTATTATTCAGAGCGATCTTCCGCAGCTGACGATTGTCCTGAACGGAGATAACTCTTTTACAGGAAAATCCGGTGAGTATTATGATGCAATCAATGCATCTGCAGGCTGTGATCTTACGATCACCGGCGAGGGCTCTTTGACAATCAATAATACTTATTACGGAATCTATGTTGGTGACTATCTTGTCAAAAATGGTAACCTCCTGATCAATGGCACAGAAGTAAATGTCAATAATACGTATGCAACGGGTATCTGGGCAAATGAAAACCTGACGATCTCCGGCAGCGATGTAACGGTTGACCGTCAGGATATGGATTCCTATCACTGTCTGGTTTCCAACGAACAGGGCGCTATCACGATTTCTGACAGTAATGTGGATCTTCGCAGCAAGATGCAGGCTGTTCACATGGGAAATGGCGGAACAGGTGAGCATAGATTTGTTCTGGAATCCGGTCAGGTAAATATTTATGTTTCCAAACAGGGCGAATATGGCTATGGTATTAAGGTGGAACCGATCGGTGATGTAGGTGATCCTGAACTGAATGGTAAGATCAACGGAACGATTACAATCAACGGCGGCGTTCTGGATATCCAGGCACCGAAAGGCGGTACCAATGTTGCGGAAGAGAATGTAACAATTGCGAAGGGTCTTGTATTCCTTCCCGGCGCACGTCTGGAAGATCCGGGACATGTTGTGGTAAGACAGTGGCCGTTCAGCGATGTAA
The DNA here is from genome assembly GCA_902773185.1 of uncultured Lachnospiraceae bacterium. Lineage (GTDB taxonomy): Bacteria > Bacillota > Clostridia > Lachnospirales > Lachnospiraceae > Eubacterium_Q. The sequence goes on from CACYDN010000118.1 coordinate 3,541, forward strand.
AAATTAAACCGGGTAAGTGGAACTATGAAGGAATCCGTTACTGCTATCTGGCAGGCGTTATGACCGGTGATGATGATTCCGATAATGACGGTATTACAACCTTCCGACCGCATGACGCTTTGACAAGAGGTCAGTACGTGACTATGCTGTACCGTATGGATGGAGGCACGGAAGTTACCGGTTATGCAAATCCGTTTACTGATGTAAAAAAAGGAAAGTATTATTATAATGCAGTAGTATGGGCATATCATGAGGGACTGACAACAGGAACCAGTGATACGACCTTTGATCCGGAAAAGCAAATCACACGGCAGGAAATGGCCACATTCCTGATGCGCTTTGCAAATTATAGTAATATTGATACTTCCGAGAAGGCCGATATTACGGCTATGCCGGATTACAAAAAGGTTCAGTCTTTTGCAAGGGATGCTATGGCTTGGGCTTATCAGAACGGTATCATTACCGGTAAGGAAGTTAAAGGTTCTACAGTTGTATATCTTGCACCGCGTGATCCTGCCGAAAGAGAGCAGGCAGCTGCTATTATGCAGAGATTTATGCAAAAATGGTATTAATAATCGATCATCGATTTATGATGATTCATTGAGAAGCGGTATGGGCAGGGACACGAGGTTCCTGCCCATACTTTTTTTGTGCGAAGGCGAGTCATCAGGATACACATTTATGTGGCATCCTGTTTGACGAGCCCGTATCACCGGGCAGGAATGCTTTATCCTGCCGGCGTGCGAAGGCGAGTCATCAGGATACACATTTATGTGGTATCCTGTTTGACGAGCCCGTATCACCGGGCAGGAATGCTTTATCCTGCC
>CACYDN010000119.1 GCA_902773185.1 uncultured Lachnospiraceae bacterium
GACAAAGCAGACGCTGCCGCAAAGCAGAACGATTCCGCTGCAAATGTGCAGAAGGAAGAGACTGCCACAGAAAAAACAGCAGACGATGTAAAGGTAGAGGAAGAAGAGCTTCCCATGGCACTGGAAAAGAAGCTCAGTGAACCGATCCGGCTGCAGGTTGGCGATCTGGATGTAGAATCTGGCAATGACTATCTGCCTATATGCAGTGTTTATAATTACGGCTATTCGGAGCAGCTGTATTATACGGAGGAAATAGGCGACGTAACGACCATTTCCGCACTCAGCTTTTATGTTACTTCGTCATTGGCTGATCGTCAGGTTCAAATGTATCTTACCGATACCGATCTGACAGCGTTATCAAAGAATGCGCCGATTTCCACGGCAAATGCAACAAAGGTCTATGAGGGGGCTGCACCCTTTGGCGAAAAAGGCTGGCAGAAGATATCCTTTACAGAGGAGTATACCCATGATCCGGCGAAAAACCTGGTTGTTATTACAGTTAACGAGACCGGATCCTGGACCCCCGGGCTTGATTTTTCTGCGTATAGTGCGGATTCTGATGCAATCTGTTCTCTTTATGATTATCAGGATGACTCTGAGCTTCTCCCACAGACGGAAGGTCGCGATAATAGCAAACAAGAAGGTAAGGGAAAAAACACAATCCTTTTGGATGTAACCGGAGTTGCAGAGGGCGCTCTGCTTACGGTATCCTTCAAGGATGGTGAGAATGAACTTCCGCAGACGGTATTACGTAACCGGGCAACTGCGCTTCCTTATGACGGATTCCAAAAAGACGGATATTATATCAGCAGCTGGAATACCGCTGCAGACGGAAGCGGCGTGGCATATACTGATGAAGAGGCTGTTTTTTCCGAAAACACCACCCTGTATGCGCAGTGGAGTGAGCTTTCCACACTTACGCTGAAGAGCGGCGTGGAGGGTATGGATGATCATATCGAAAGCTTCATACCCGGTGATTTCGTTGTTCTTACGGATAATGAATGGGAAAATGAGGGCTATGTTCTGGAAGGCTATAATACCATGGCCGACGGAAGCGGAACATTTTATCCGGTAGGTGTCGAGACAACGTTTGATGAGAGTCAGGTTCTCTATGCCGTTTGGATTGCGGTCCGGCAGATTGGTGAACCGGACGACGAAATGTATTCCTTGCCGCTTGATTTTGCTGAAGATTATGGCTATTCCGAGCAGCTCTACACGGCCGAAGAGGTTGGTGATTGGAATTACCTGACCGGAGTTTCCTTCTTCATCACGGACTTTTACGCGTACGGGGGTTATCAGGTTAGTGCGAACCTCAATGCGCCCACCGGCAATAATAATAGTTCTGCAAAAGCACCTGCTGAAGTGGAGGTCTATCTGGCAGATGTTGATTTTGATTCTTTTGGGTCGGATCCATTCATAATAAAAGATTTAGTCGGTAAAGAGGTCGCAGCGGCAAAGAACTCTGCCAAGGCGATTAGACCACGTCCGTGGGTGGAAGTTCCGATCGTTATTCCGGACGATGCGACGCTGGTATACAGCGGACCGGCACCCTTCTATCGGGAGGGTTGGGCAAAGCTTGCCTTTGACCGGGGCTTTACACATGATCCGGAAAAGAATCTGGTCCTGATCATGGTGAATGCCGGCGGAAATTATGAATGTGAAATCAGCTTTGCAACCTATGATACAGATTATTATTCTTCATGTTGTGCATGTAGCGATAACATGATCGAACCATCCTCGAATAATATTGGTAGTACGGACAAATATAAGAATGTGATCCGTCTGTATGGCGAAACTGCCGAAACTAAAACGATAACCTTTAACAGCAATAACGGTGAGGATGAAGAAGTCGAACAGAGCTTTATTCCGGACATGCCGGTAAAGCTTCAGGCGAATACCTTCAACTCCGAAAATCATGCCTTCCTTGGTTGGAATACGAAGGCCGATGGAACGGGTACGTTCTACGAGAATCAGGAAACAGTGACCTTTTCCGAAGATACCACGCTTTACGCACAGTGGAGGGAAGGTATTCTGATCGGC
>CACYDN010000120.1 GCA_902773185.1 uncultured Lachnospiraceae bacterium
GAAACGCTTCCGGCTTTCCAGACAGCGGCCGGTATTACCGATATTATGGCGCATCTCTATGAGCGGTATCTTACCAACTCGAAGGAGGTTGAGGTGACCGACCGGCTGATTGAGGCGCTGCTGCTCACCATGAAGCATGAGGGACCGAGAGTAATCGCCGATCCGCATAATTACGAAGCGAGAGCCAATATCATGTGGGCCGGTATGGTTGCTCATAACAACACCTGCGGCGTTGGCCGGAGTCAGGACTGGTGCAGCCACAACATTGAACATGAACTCTCTGCGCTTTATGATTGCGCGCATGGTGCCGGTCTGGCTGTGACCATGCCTGCTGTATTTCGATATGTGATGCATCATGATGTGATGCGTTTTGCCAAGGTGGCGACCCGCGTCTGGGGATGCCAGATGGATTTTGATCATCCGGAGGTTACGGCACTTGAGGGAATTGAAGCCTTCAGAAGCTTCCTGATTTCTCTGGGCATGCCGAAGAACTTCGAAGAACTTGGTGCGAAGGAGGAGGATATTCCGACTCTTGTTCAGATGCTCTGCTACGGCGGCGGCCGGAGCGGCTCCATCAGCGGTTTTACAACGTTGAGCGAAGAAGACTGCACAAAGATCTATCAGATGATGGTGTAATGATCCAAAGAACGGGAAAAATATAGAATGCAGGACACAAAGCAAAGCTGCCGGAAGGGCTGCTGCTTTGGGCCAAGATAAGGAGGAGTAAGGCATGAAAGCGTTATTTATCGGCGGAACGGGAACCATCAGCACCGCAATCGTGAAAAGACTTGCCGAAGACCTCGGCTGGGAGGTTTGGCTTTTGAATCGCGGCAACCGTTCATCGGTCAACCCCGAGGGCGTGCATCAGATCATCTGTGACATTTCGGATGAGGCAGCAGCGGCAAAGGCACTGGAAGGAATGACCTTTGACGTGGTCAGTGAATTCATCGGGTTTACGGTGGATCAGGTGGAGCGGGATTACCGGCTTTTCCGCGGAAAAACGAAGCAATATATGTACATCAGCTCGGCGTCAGCTTACAATAAGCCGGCGGCCGGTTATATCATCACGGAAGGAACGACGCTGGCCAATCCGCATTGGGAATATTCCAGAAATAAGATTGCCTGCGAAGAGTTTTTGATGAAAAAGTACAGAGAGGAAGGCTTCCCGGTGACCATTGTCCGGCCGAGCCATACCTATGATGAACGAAATGTGCCGCTTGGTGTACATGGCAAGAAGGGCTTTTATCAGGTGATCAGGCGAATGCTGGACGGCAAGCCGGTTATCATTCAGGGGGATGGATCCTCTCTCTGGACGACAACCTTCAATACGGATTTTGCAATCGGCTATACCGGTCTTATGGGCAACCGGCATGCCATCGGAGAGGCTTTCCAGATTACGGGCGATGAAACACTCACCTGGGATCAGATTTATCAGACCATCGCGGATGCGCTGGGTGTGGAGCTTCGGGCTTATCATGTTGCCTCTGAATATCTCAGTGCGGTCGGCGATAAGTATGGGTTTGATTTTGAGGGCAGTCTGACCGGAGATAAATCCGTTTCGGTTGTGTTTGACAACCGGAAGCTGAAGCGTGCCGTTCCGGATATGCGGACCAATGTCCGGTTCGATCAGGGTGTCCGGATTGCGCTGGATTACGTGCTTTCCCATCCGGAATGCCAGGTGGAGGATCCGGAGTTCGATGCCTGGTGTGACAGAGTAATCGAGGTGCTGGAGGAGTCAAAATCCAGAATATGAAAATCAGCCTGACCGATCCGGGCTGGTGCAGAACGGATCTTGGCGGGCCGTCCGCACCGAATTCGCCGGAAAGCTCTCTGCCGGGTGTAATAGTCGGAGCATTTATGGATGACAAAAAGTCCGGCAGATGCTTCTGCGCAACGGATTTTCATGGCATGACACTCGAAGAGGCAGTCAAATACGCCGAGGAGAACGTATCCGGTTACCTTGGCTCACTGGATTAAACAGAACTCAAATGAGGGTAAAAAAATCCGAAAACAATCGTTTTTTCGAATTGTTTTCGGATTTTTTTATACACTATTGAAAATGTGTAAGAAAATTGAAAAATATGTTGCGCTTTTGTTATGGATTGGCATGTACAATTGCAACGCTTGTTGGGGTAATCATGAATAAATTACAGAGAAAACTCAGCAAATCACATACAAAATAGTAGGAAGAACTGGTTGTAGGAGGAATTTGGAATTATGGCAAAACCGGTGAAAACAGGAAATCAGAAAAACGGCAACGAAAAAGAAAAAAACGGAATCGTATTAGACAATTATGAGGCCAAGATTTTTGACCATGTAATGAGCTATCAAAATGATACGGATACACTTTTAAAGCTGCTTGTGAATATGCAACGGGATATTTCCCGGGGGGACATACTGGTCAGAAAGGACGTGGTGGGTCTTATGATTGGCTCTCTTCCAAAGGAGACGCGGCAGGATCTTTTGGAAGCTGTATATCATCTCCGCATGGAGGAAATGAAACGGATCGGCGATGAAGCGCTCCACGGGAATGGAATGAGAAACGGAGTCGGAATGGGATATTACTACCATTATCAAGCGTTCCGGTTCAAGCTGGCCGGAGTAGCGGCGAAGGAAATTCTTGCGCCGGAGGTGATTCCCTTTATTGATGAAGTGGCGGAATATCTGCAGTGGGATAAGGAAGAATTTAAGCGGAGAGCCAATGCTCTGATTGAAAATTCCTCCAATCTGGATGGACAGGTATGGTCTGCGAAGAAAAAAGAACTGAAGGAATCCCTGGGTCTCCGTGTTGCAATGCAGATTGATGAGGAAACACTCGATGGTGTGGTTATGGATCCGACTTCCAATCAAACCAAATTCGTATTCCTCCTGACGCCGTCACAGGAAGAAGTATACGAGCAGTTTGCCAATGCCGATGCGGAAAACAGGGAAGCCATGTTCAAGGAAATCCGGGGGTACGGTGAAGAAGCGGCTATGCTGCTGGAGGAACTGAAACCCTTCAAAAAAAAGCTTCCGGAGAAGTTCCTTGAGAGAATGAAAAATGCCGCATCCTTTGCGACAGAACAGAATCAGAGACTGGGAATTCTTTTACGTGCGGTTCATTCGGAAGACAACAATCAAAAATACCTGACAGACTATTGCGCGGATCTTATGGACAAGGATCCGGCGCTCAATCCTATTTTAGAAAAGGTGAAGACATATTCTGAGAAGGTCACCAATGCGCTCTATTTGCACGTGCAAAAGGGAAATATGGATTATAATCTGCAGGAAAGGGCAGATGAGAGTGTCAACTGCGCAAATAATAATAAAGATCGTATGCAGGCAATTCGGACGAATTCGAAAGACAAGAATAGTTTTCAGAAGAGTAAAGAAGAGAATCTTCGGAATGTGGAGAAAATCCGTAAGCTGAAGGCAGAAAAGGAAACGGAGCGTCAGAAGTACATTGATGGGCATGGCAATAGACTGGCGGAAGCGAAGAAGACACGCCGGGATTCCGACAGGGTGCTCGGTAATGCTCCTGCGGTAAAGGGAAAGGCTGCAGATTTAAACACGACGGAAACAAGACTTGTGGCGACCGGTCAGGAAGTCGATTATGCGGCAAAGGCCGTGGCAAAGGTGGCGGACCTGGAGCGGCTGGAACCTGCGGATCTGCGCCGGTATATGAAGGCGTTAAAGGATGCCTTTGAAAATGCGGATTCCATGCGGTTTTCCAGAATGATGCTTCCTGTTTGGAAAGTTATCAAAACGTTTTCTCATATTCCTGAGCTGAAAAAGCTGGGTAATGAGACAAACAAACTTTCTTTTGCCATTTACCACAAAGCGGAGGAAGCAGGTCTTGGAAAAGACAGGTCAGATCAGGAACAGAAAGAAAAGGCTGAAAATCTGGAAAATGTGAAAGAGTCATTTCGGGATGAATGCGAAGCCTGGATGACCGAGTTTGGCAAAATGATGGAAAAATACAATGATATCGGTTTTGCTCACAAAGTGTTTACAAAGACCTTTGGTGATGTCGTGGAACTGCTTCCGCACGATCAAAAGAAGAAGGGCAGGAAAAAAGACAGCGATGATATCCTTGTGGTTAACGGGGCGTTCCGTGACGAGAGGCTTTCCTTTGCCAGAAGCGTTTTTGATTATGTGAAGGCGGTTGAAAGTAAGGCGGATAACCGTTTTGTATGTCCTGTTCCGGGAATGCGCGGTGCCGAGAAGTCCGTGATGTATGTTCTTACGGACCTGGAAGCGATGCTCCGGGATGAGATTCCTGCGCTTACAAACGCTGTGGATTTTCCTGTTCCGGATTATAAAGCTATAGAAGCAGATGGAATTCAGAATTATCTGACGAAGCTGGATGTTTTCCTGGCAAAAAAACTGACCTTGAAAGAGGATATAGAAAGACTAAAGGTCGTTGACGCTGCTGTTAAACGGAAAAAGAGAGTGATGGATGACCTGAGTCCGATGGAAGATCATATGAATAATCTGGTTGGATTTTTCAGACGGCCGGACATCTCACTGGATAAGAAGAAATATGCTGCAGAAAAACTCAGGGTGAATCTGATCGATTTGGGCCTTGATGTTCCCCGCGATGTACGTACACTAAACAGTGAAGTAGATCTTGAATTATGGGCTATGGATGTAGCGGAACAGATTCAGAAGGTTTATCGACAAGGTAAAATAGACAAAAGCGATGTCTTGAACAAATTCAAAATAACAGTGGAATCTCCGCTTGGCGGCTATAAAGAGGACTGGTCAAAAAAAGCTGCATATATCAAAAAGAAAACTTACAAATTCGGTGATGATAAGAATACGATCAATCCGCAGGAAAAGGCAATAAAAGAAGCAAATCGGAATGCCACCTATATGCATCAGGTGCTGAAAATTGAGGAATTTTTACCGAAGGCGGATGAGAATCATATTGCGCTCGCCTGCGAAGAAGCAGGATTTGAAAGCGAGATGGAGCGATGGTTCATTGAGAAAAAAATCATTATCTACGCGATGGGTGTTGAGGGAAAATCTTTGGAAGAGCTGGTCGCTCTGAATCCCGAACAGAAGGCGGAAATCGGACGCCGTTTTGCAGAGGAGATAAAAAAACATCCCTTTGACAAAGGCGGTATTTCAGACTTTTCATCTAAGGAGTTAAAAGACAGTATTGCGTGGTACGGTCGCATGTATGCAAATTTCTGCAAAAAAGTCAGAGGGGATAAGCTGACTTTATTTGCAGCCGGTTCCGTAAATAAGCTCGAGGATGCGTATAAGTTGAATAATACAACCATGCAGTTTGCCATGGCGATGCTGGATGAGCTGGACAGTGTCGATATTTGGGCGATAATCGGTGAGGATGCCGGGCAGATTGATGCGTTTAACACGCATCGTGTGGATCGCAGGGCGGCATTTATAAACGGGTTTGATTCTGTTATTGGTGAAGGTGCTTATGAAGAAAACACGGAATTTAAAAAGAATCTCTATTCAATCGTAGACGCATATCTGGGAGTTTCATCTCCGTACTATTCACAGACGCAGAAGCTTTTGTTTAAGATGATCGTTACGTTTGAAATTGAGCCCAAACTTGCCGGCGTTGATCTGAATACGAAGGATGAGACAAAGCGTAAACTGATCGCCGAGATAGCAGAAAACCTGCAGCGGGCTGCCGAAGTTATCGGAAGTGATGATTTTAAAACAGTCGAAGATGACTTGGGGAAAACAATAACTATCCGGAATGATGATATAGACGCAATGCTGAAAAATAAGATACTGTCCGAACAAGATATTAAGGTCGGTGTAGAACATGGATTTGTTGATGATAAGAAATATCAGGAAGTATTCAGGTTTATGGCGCATAATATTCCGGGGCTGCCGGAAATTGTGAAAACGTATTCCAGACTGCCCGGCGGTTTGAAGGATGAAAAAATCCAAAATGCCGTGAAAGAAGGACATCCCGAGGATATTGATAATCAGTTTTTGGAAGAGAATGAAAAAAAGGCTGAGGAAGAAGCAAAGAAGGCCGAAGAAAAGAGAAAGGCCGAGGAAGAAGCGAAGAAGAAGGCTGAGGAAGAGAGAAAGGCTGAAGAAAAGAAAAAGGCTGAGGAAGAAGCGAAGAAGGCCGAAGAAAAGAAAAA
>CACYDN010000121.1 GCA_902773185.1 uncultured Lachnospiraceae bacterium
GCTGCCATATCAGGTTCATTCCATCCTCTCTGTCTTCAAAATAGATGTTTCGGGTTCTATTTCACCGCCCAGAAGCCTGCCTGCAGATAGGAAGCCCACAGGAGGTTCACGGAGCGGAACCCGCATTTTTTGAGAAGTTTCAGATGCTGCTCGATGGTGATGGGAAACACCTCCGTTCCTCTTCTGTCCATCTGCATCTGAATGTCCTCCGGCGTGTTTCCATGCAGTGCAAGGAACCGGCTCCAGCGTTTTAATGCAAACGCCTCGCTTTCATCCGTCGACATGCGGATGTTCTCAAACGTGATAAAAATCCCGGACTCCTTCAGCGCCTCATAGCAACGCCGCACGGCATGCTCCCGTTCTTCCGGCTGATAATAATGGTGGCACTGGATTGCCGTTACCACGTCAAACTCATTTTCAAACGGTAATTCACCGGAGGACATCTGCAAAAACCGGATGTCCTGATTCGCAAGCTTTGTTTTGGCCTCCGCAAGCTTGGTTTGGGCCTCTGCAAGCTTGTTTTTTGCCTCCGCAAACTTGGTTTTGGCCTCCGCGAGCATTTTGTCCGATGGATCGCATAAGGTGAATTCCGCACCCGGAATCGCTGCCATTGCCCTTAGGGCCAGTGTCCCCGTCCCGCAGCCCGTGTCCAGCCATTTCGGTTTTTCCGTATCCATTGATTTTACGAGGTCGATCACCTGTCCGTGATACTCCGTGTAATACGGAAGCACATTCACAATGTTTTCGTCGTATATGCTTGCATTGTAGGCTGATTTATTGTCGTTCATGTTTTCCTCTTACTTTATTAATTGACTCATTTTCCTTTTACAGTTTGAAAAGGAATTATCCCGATATGCTTTGGGGGTGGTTTCCACTTATGTAAACCGCTCTTCTCTCCAGTGTTTCGTCACAGACCACAAAGTCCGCATAGGCTCCCTTCTCAATCCGGCCGATCTTTGTTTCTCCAATATAATCCGCGGGAACCCTGGTTGCGGCGAGAATTGCCTCGTGCTTCGGAATTCCGAACCGGACAGCATTTTTCATATCCTCATACAGATTTAGAGCCGCGCCGGCTATCGTCCCATCGGCCAGCGTAACCTTCCGGCCCGCAAGATGCACCTCCTGGCCGGAAAGATCATACGTCCCATCCGTGAGGCCGCAGCAGCGGATGGAATCCGAAATCAGACTGATTCTGCCCTGAAAAAGTTTAAATGCCGCCACCAGCGCAGCAGGATGGCTATGGATACCATCCGATATGATTTCCGCAGAAGCAGCCGGATTCATGAACGCTGCCCCTATGGGACCGGGCGCACGATGAAGCAACGGATTCACAGCATTGTAAAGGTGTGTCAGATGAGAAGCGCCCGCCTCAAAAGCCTCTGCCGCGATGTCATAGTCCGCTGCCGTATGACCAAGCGAAACCCGGCAATCAGCACTGACTGAGCGGATGAAATCCATTGCCCCCGGAAGCTCCGGTGCAACATCTATGATTTTTATCTTTCCTTCCGATTTTTCCCAAATTCGGCGGAACATTTCCCTGTCGGGATTCCTAAGGTACGCTTCGTTTTGCGCGCCCTTTTTTTCTTTTGACAGGAAGGGGCCTTCGAGCCGAATGCCAACCGGCCTTGCAGCACCTTTTTCCCGCGAGGCTGCCGCCATTAGAACGGAGGACGTTACCGCATGAATCCCCTCCTCCGGCAGTGTCATTGCCGTCGGAAGAAAAGAAGTCACCCCGACCGATGCGAGATACCGGCTCATGCACTGAATCGCTTCCACGGTTCCGTCCGAGGTATCCGCTCCGTTTGCCCCATGGATATGAATGTCCACAAGACCGGGAATCACATATGCCCCCTTCAGATCCGTGTATGCATCCTGCAGAAGTTCTTCCTTTGCCTCGCCCTCATGAAAATCACCGAAGAAACCATCCTTTACTTCCACGGAGCCGAATATAAAGGAGTCATCGATAAAGAAATATCCGTTAATGAAATACACTATTTTCCCCCGTATCATTCAAAACGCAAGAGAATCGTTTTATTCTTTTTTATTCTTTTTTATTCTTTTTTATTTCTTTTATTCTTTTTTATCCTTTTTTATTCTTTCGTGATTATTTTATTCCTATTCCGTTTTTTGTGTCAATGGAGGATTTGATTATGAAGTGTAAAAAGCGAGCCACGCGCACTCCGAAAACGGAGTGCAGGCCTAACTAAATTGCAGTAGAGCCACGCGCACTCCGAAAACGGA
>CACYDN010000122.1 GCA_902773185.1 uncultured Lachnospiraceae bacterium
ATTCTCTACATCGGAACATCCGAAAAAGATGTTCATGACGTATTGGAACTCTACCTGCCTCTGCCGGATGACGAAAAAGAGGAATATCCGGATGTACATCTGTTTACCGTAGACGAAAAAGCCATTCAAGAAGCACATGACATTCTGGCAGCTCATACGATGACCAATACAAAGCTGGATGGCTCCACCATCACCGGAGATATTGATGTTCCCGAAGACGGCAACATCTTCCTTTCCATTCCGAACATGCCCGGCTACCATGCTTATGTGGATGGTAAAGAGGTGGAAATCTCCACCTTCCTCGGCGGAATCGGTATTCCCGTAACAGCCGGAAGCCACAGAATTAAGCTTTCCTATACACCGGAAGGCTTCACACCCGGAACGATCATTTCCATCATCAGCCTCCTGATCCTGATCGGCTGGTTTGTCACCGCAAGGATCATGCGGAAAAAGAAAAAAGCCGCCGGAGAACCGGCAGCTCAGGATACGGACTCTGCTGCCGAAGCGTAATGCCCGGCAACAGAAAACGTTATAGAATAAAACAGGGGCAGAGAAATCTGCCCCTTTACTGTCTGAAGAAATATAAATTGGTCTTTCTGAACGGTCAATGAAACCGTTCAGAAATCCTGCTTCGCAGGACTCCTCCTTCGGAGTCGGACATGTACGAATTGCAAATTTCTGAAGAAATTTGCAATTCTACGCTCTGGAAACGTACTCACCTGTACGGGTATCAATCTTGATGGAATCGCCCTGGTTTACGAAGAGCGGTACGTTCAGCGTAGCACCTGTTTCTACTGTACAGGGCTTTGTTGCATTGGTTGCGGTATTTCCGGCAACACCCGGCTCGCACTCCGTTACTTCCAGAATAACGTTGATCGGAGGCTCAATGGAGAATACCTCGCCATTGTGAGACATGAGCTTGCAGGTCTCATTCTCTTTCACGAACTTCATTTCGTTCTCGATTACGTGACCGTTCACCGGTACCATATCGAAGGTCTCCGGATCCATGAAGTAATACAGGTCGCCATCCTTATAGGAGAAGGTCATATCACGCTTATCGATGTGTGCAGCCTCAAACTTATCTGTCGGACGGAAGGTACGCTCTGTTACACCGCCGTTGATGATGTTCTTCAGCTTGGCTCTTACGAATGCAGCGCCCTTACCGGGTTTTACATGCATAAATTCAATGATCTGATAGATACCGCCTTCGATCTCGACTGTTACTCCGTTTCTAAAATCACTTGCTGAAATCATATTATTATTCATCCTCCCTGAAAATTCACCATCCTCAACATCCCAACAAATAAGTGAATCCGGAAATCGGTTTTCCTATTCATTGCATCCGAAGACAGCACGTATAGAGTTATTTTACATGAAAACGGTCGTTCTTGCAAGAGGAAATCCTATTCCATTTTGTTTTCCCGGCAATTTGTAAACATAATTACACTGTTTCATCAATTAAGTTTACAAATCTGTAAACTTAATCCCGGCAGTTTGTAAACATAAATCAAATAGACAATAGAAGCGTCACACGCAAACGTATTTCTGCTTTACACTTCTTGGCTTTTCTGGGTCTGTCATTCTGAGTTTCCCCAGTGTGACCAGTTTCTTTATTCTATAACTGATGTATTTTCTGTCCTTCAGTCCGATATGTTCCGCAATCTCCTGACGTCCCCTCGGTTCAACGCAAAATGCTAAAATAAGCTTATCCGTTTCATCAATCCCCCCCTCTTCTGACTCAACATGGGGGGTAACATGGGGGGTGACATGGGGGGTAACATGGGGGGTGACATGGGGGGTATCTTCATTATCAGCCAACCCGGGAAGTGAGGAATGAAATCCCTCTTTAATAAACAATCTGGTAATAAAATAGTCATGCGCCTCATCGGTTTCAAACTCCGGCAAGGGCGATCCATTTTTCTGCATAGCTGTCAGTATCTTTTTAAACCCAGTATTTCTTCCCTCCGTCAGATGTAATTCCTTAAGGAAATCGCCTATTCTACGATTTCGATACCTCCTACTCCTCACCTTAAACTGCTTAAGACCTTCAATCGTAACAGACCGATCCGGACCGGGATGACTAATGATTTCAATCATATCATTCTCTATCCGAACCTCTATGGGTTCACGTTCATCATACCCTTTATGATATACCGCATTAGATAGCGCTTCTTCTACAGCTTCATAGGGATAATTAAAAAATCGGTCAGCTTCGGCCTTTCCCGGAATTTTTACAACCTGTTCCGTAATATACATATTTCGAATATATCTTAAAGCAGACCTCAGTTGTTCGTGCAATGGTCCTTTAAAAGTCTGCTCAACAATTTTATCTCCCGCTCCACCTTCCGGAAATGCCACAACATCGATTTGTGTATAGGGGAAAAACTTTTCTGGACTGGAATTAAAGAACATCAATGCAACATTTCTTGGTTTAACATATTCAGGCAATACATTGATCAGATTCATCGATTCACAGAGATCCTTGAAACTCATGGAATCTGCCATGTCGTAAAGAGAACTGCCTATTTCATACAGGTATTCCTTAACAAGCGTGAAATTGATATCAGAAAGCTCCGCCGAATGATTCACCCGATCATCAAACGGAATCCTATTGGATAATGCATATAGATCCTTGATTTCATCATCACTCGGCGCCACCGAATTTGAACTCTTACGGATATAATGAATCTTATCCTTATCATTCCTCGCCATCGTTTTGGGTGATGAATACGGACGATTATCACCCCCGGGACACCAGATTACAATAAAACGTTTACCATCAAATTCCTCAATTCCAACAATGGGAGCATATGACGGCCTGATCAATTTGCATTTTTCAAAAATATCCTTCTGCCATGCATTCGCTTTTTCCTGCGGAACGCCAATATAAGGTTTGACCGGTTTACCATCTGCTTCGCTTACTCCAATAACAATATAGCCTCCGCCCCAATTATCAATATCATTTGCAAATGCAGTAATCGTTTTCAGGGAGGCTTCCGGATCCCATGTAGTTTTGAATTCAATTCTCGCCCATTCCACCACATTGCCGCGGAGAAGGGTATTTATACTTGTTGGAATCGCCATGTTTGACAACCTCGTTCCTGTTCTTATGTATCTACTTCACACAAGCATTCTTTCATGTTTTTCTGCTGAAACAAATATTAATTCTACATTGCTCCCTAGTGCTTCCTGTTTTCTATAGCCTTAATTACTTTATTCATGTTGTCTGTCTTAAGGTATTCTTTTTTCAGAGACTCTCACGCCTGCTCGATCCTGCAGCTGTGGCGCTTATAGTCCTCTCCCCTTGCCTCCTTGTCATAATTGACACTGACGATCAGGAGATTGTCCTTGTAATGTTCCAGTGCCTGCGGATAATTCCGGTCACGCACCTGATCCGCTGCGGTCTGTACATTTTTCTCATATTTCAGTTCCATCAAAAGAGCCGGTTTATCCGGATACCGGGGAGAAGGAAGATAAACCAGATCCGCGTATCCCTTCCCGCTGTCCAGCTCCTGAATCTCCGTGTAATATTTCTCGGCGGCATAAAGAGCATATTTAATACCGTAGGAAAGCGCCGCTTCACTGTTATAGGTTTTATTGCCGGCACGGTCGTGTGCAAGCTCCAACAGCTCCGCCATTTTTTCCTCATCCCTGCTCCAGATGGCATTCAGCAGCTTCAGAGATGTCTTGAAGGATCCGAAGGTTTCCAGCCACGCGCTGTCATCCTCTGTGGAGTTTTTAAATTCGTCCAGGATCTCTTTATTTGGGATAAAGGCCTCACCCGTATCGGAATCATAGCCCAGATACCCCAGATGGATAAGTAACGTCAGAACATCATCACGGTTTTCAAAGGTCGTCATATCATTTTGATACTTCGTAATGTTTACCTTCACCCTGCCGCCGTCCATAAGTATCGCAACAATCTCCTTCAGGCCGCCGAAATTCTTATTGATATGTTCCGCCAGGGCTTCGTAGGTCTCTGTCTGGTTCCAGTAGTTCCCGATAATGCCGGTGGATACGGCGTTTACTACGGAAAGCGGGCTGTAAATGGAATAAACCTCCGGCTTCAGCTCCTCTCCGGTTTCCTTTTGAATCTTATGCTCCGGATCCGGTGGAACAACATTGCTGAGCAGGTATCCGTCATACCACTCCTTCATCACATCGTAATTACGCCCGAATTGTGTGCATAACACGTCCACCTCTGCTGATGTAAATCCCGCATATTCCGCCATCTGCATTGGCCTTGTCATGGAGTATTCTGCAAACATATTGAGAGCAGAATGCCTGCCGTATTTCTTGATCGGAAGGATCCCGGTCATATAAGCCAGCGCGATATACTCCTTATCCTTCAGCCAGTCACGGAGGAAGTCAAGATAAACCTTCTGTCCCTCTTTATCCTCCGGTCTTTCCCTGAATATGGAGTCCCACTCATCAATAACTATGACAAATCTGCTGTTCTTCTCCGCATAAATATCTCTCAGGGACCGGATCAGATCATCCGGTCTGGAGTAGTTCACATCCGGATACTCTCTCTTCAGTTCTCTTAACACAGACTGCTGAAGATCGGCAAGTCCTTCCGTCACCCCGACCCGTCTTCCGAAAAAATCCGTCATCACCAGGCGAAGAACATCAAAACACTCCAAATACCTGTCCCACCCTTCATACTTCGATATTTTGCATTTTTTAAACAGCTCTGCGCCTTCACTTTTCCCGTAATAGGCGCAAAGCATATTGGCTGCTATCGTTTTCCCAAAACGCCGCGGTCTGGAAACACAGATATACTTTCTTTTTGTGGAGATAATGGTATTCATCCACAGGATCATCTCCGTTTTATCCACAAATACCTCCGAAGCCATCGTTTCAGAAAAACGAACAGCCCTCGGATTAAGATAGATCCCCATAAAGTTCCTCCTCTATGATTTTTCCACCCTTGCAGCAATCGCTATACATATTTCAATCGTTGATCTCATAGTTTTTCTGACCTCGCTTTGCGGAATACTCCGGAAAGCGACCTCTGCATCCGTTACGCTCACCGATGCCTCTTCGAAGCTCATACATGATCGTCGAAGGTGTTGCCCCCTTTCGCGATTGGATGTAAATGTGATAGAATTAAGATGATCCATAGTGTTCTCCTTTGGGATTTTTGTTTTGTGGTGATTCAATTCTACCAAAGGATTCGCTATGGGTCACCTTTTTTATTCAGTTGTTCAATTTGATTATACAAATTAACCATTTTTTGACGCAACAGCAAACAGAATCTCAATAGTACTACCAACATCTGAATAGGTCATTGTATTAACATCCAAATCAGAAAAACCGTTTTTCGTAAGAACTGTTTTAAAACTGTCCATATCGTAAAAATGACTAATGCCTCTATCAGATAAAGGCCCATCTGTAATTTCCGTAAAGGTATCCTTTTCCAACATTTTGCCAAGGCCGTATCCTGTTGTTTTCTTTCCAAAAACCGCAGTAAACATTTTTCCACCCGGCTTCAGCACACGAAAAACATTCTGATACATTATGCAAATCTTATCATATGGATTTGCATAAATACATACATTATCCACGACCGCATCAAAAAAATCATCCGGATACTGAATATTGATCCCGTCTTGAACAGACAGCTTAGCGTTAAGCCTCTCTGCCTCCAGGTACTTTTCCACTCTTTTCACCGCACTTGACGATCCGTCAAATGCATAGACATCGAAGCCTTCCCTTGCCATATACCACGTGTTTGCTCCCGCTCCGCAACCGAAGTCCAAGATCTTCACTTTGCTCCGTTCAGGGCTTCCATAATAATTCCGTGCTATAAAACGGATAACAATTTCCGAAGGGTACTTTCCCCACTCTCTTTCGCTATGTATTCTTTCCCAAATTTCATCCATCTCTCATCCCCGTATTTTTCACTTCTCAGACATCCATTATTATTTATCACATATTGATTCCTTCATCTTCCCTATAATCCCTATCCGAAACCATTCCAACCACACTATCCCAATCTCTTGCCTCTGCGCCGGTATCATTTCTCTTTATACAAATTGAATTGGCCGTCAGCACCTCTCCTTTGGCAATATTCCTCTTCGCCACAATCCTTTTTTTTACCACTTTGGAAATCTCTGTTTCTCCGGCAGTAGGCGCCTTAACACCATCACCCAGACACTTTTCTGTTTTTCTAACAGAATCCACCATTTCCCGGAATGCATCCGGCTCAGTACTGGCAATATGATCCGGTCCTTCCATTTTACAATCCAACGTGAAATGCTTCTCCAAAACATAGGCACCCATGGCCACTGCCGCTATAGCCACCTCTTTGCCAATCGTATGATCCGAGTAGCCCACCGGAAGGCCAAAATACTTCTGTAACGTAACCATTGCTCTGAGATTCACATCTTCTGCCACACATGGATAAGATGTCGTGCAATGAAGGAGTGTAATATCCTCCGCCCCGCCCTCTTTTAGAGAATGGACAGACAATTCTATATCCTCCATTGTACTCATTCCCGTGCTCAGAATAACCGGAAGACCCTTTGAACCAATATATCGCAAAAAGGATACATTTCCAATATCCCCGGATCCCACTTTAATAAATGGCATACCAAGACTCACCAGAAAATCAAGACTATCCGGTTCATCTGCAGTTGAAGCAAATAAGATTCCAATTTGGTCACAGTGCGATTTAATAGCAGAAAAATCATCATACGATAACTCCAGCTTCTTCAGCATATCAAACTGTGATTCTGAAACTCCCGTATTGTTTTCCTGATAGTCTGCCTGTCTGACTGTTTTAGTAATCAGTTTTTCTGTCTTCCAGGTCTGAAATTTCACCACATCCGCCCCTGCATTTTTTGCCGCATCACAGAGTTCCATGGCAAGTTCCCTGTTTCCGTTATGATTAACTCCTGCCTCAGCTATGACAAGACATCTCTTAAACTCCATCACACAACTCCCATTATCTTACCTTGTCATGGATAATCCGGTAATCCGCATCTGAATCATATAAATACTGTGCAACCAGCTGCATCAGATTGAAATCCGATTCACTGTCAATATCCAGAACCGCCGTGTCTTTCATGAGATACGGAACGGTCTTGCATCTGTTCAACATATTGCCTGTCTGTCTGACGAAGAAAGCCGTATCCAAAACGTAAATGGATGCATTTTCATCATATATTTCCGGTGCCTGTTGCCTGGAAGTATAATCAGACCGAATGACAGGAGAAACATACCCATCCTTTGCCATAACCATATTAAAAAATGGATTACGCCTGCTCTTACACACGGACTCAACCATTTCTGCATCAGGCCTTTCCAGTTTTAACCGGTATGCACCGATCACGTCCATCTTTCGTCTCAGAGGGCTGGTTATATCCAGATCGATCAGATGTGTATATTCTCTACTCTCTGTTTCTTGCATATAATCCAAACAATGTCTCCACACTGCTGCCTTTGGGACGCTTCCTTCTCCCAAACTGGCCGGCCGCCGAATATACCATACTTTCGGATAAGCACAAAGAACAAGCTCCGCCAGTTCTTCACTGTCCGTATTCAAGCAGATATCCACTTCAGCCTCATCCATAACCTGCTCCTTAAACATTTCAGCTGCAGCTAACGAATAGTAAACAAGCGGATGTCCGAGAAAAACTTTTAGATTTTTATTCTTAAAGCCGCTGCTCCCGGCTCTTCCGCAAATTGTGATCAATACTCGATTATGCATATTGTTCTCCCAATGTTAGTGCCAGTGTCTTTACTGCAAGTTCCGGCGGATTCATAATAACTCCGCTTCCAGAAACAAAATCCAAAAAATATTTCATCTCGCTTACAAACTCTTCATTCGCCATAACATGACAATCAATCACTCGTCCATCCGGGCAGCGTATCTCCTCATGCCCAAAATCCGCAATGAAGGTCCCCTCTTTTGTAAAAAACTCGCACTCTCTTCTGTATTTGCGTCCAAAATAGTCCAGATGAATCTCGCAGATCAGTTTCTCATACTCCCAGATATAAACCCCAAGATCATCACTTGTAATCTCCAAATCAGAGTATCGTCCTCTCAGGCAAAATGCTTTTTTCGGCAAGCCAAACAAATCTGTTACATAATCGATTTCATGAATCAGATCAAGCGGAACCCCGCCTCCCATCTCGCGAATCGCAGAATAATTTGTTCGGTAATCTATTCCCGGACGCCACTCGGGCAGATAACTGGAACAGATTACCCTTGCCGAAAAGACCTGTTTGGAATCCGTGATACTTTTCAATGTTTTATAGGTCAGTGTATGCCGCATCGGTGCAGCAACATAGGTATTCTGCTTGTTCAACCCTAAATCGGCCGGATTAATTCCCGTCTGATCAAAAATCGGTTTTTCCACGAAAAAAAACTTTCCGCGTCCCCGGCAGCGATTCAACGCATCATGATGAAGGCATGTGGGATTGGTAATGAAAATCACATCAAATTGCGTATCATCAAGCTCCGTCATTTGCCTTACATCCAAGCGGTCCAGTTCCTCCCGATTCTGAACCTTTCTTCTCAGCGCATACAGCTCCGGAGTGATTCCCCTTTTGATGCATTCATGATGAAAATCCTTCAAATGCCTGGTTCCTATAGAACCTAGCCCAACAAATAAAGCTTTCATTCCTTCCCCTCAATCCGGTCGATCAACTTTAATACCTTCTCATCATCTGAAAACGTATAATCCGGTGTTTTATCTTCTTTCAGCCAGTCAAAAAAAGCCTGAATTTCATCCAGATATTCGTCCTCGATAATCACATCTGCATATCCGTCAATATGCTCCGTTTTTTCATAGGATACAACAGGAATCAGTTTTCTTTCTGCGGGATCGTATTTCATAAGACTATCTGGTGTTCCCCTCCAGAATAAATGCAGTTGCTCTCCCACTATTTCAAGATAGGTAGTTGCATTTCTGGAAACTACATCTGCAACAAATACACCTTGGTTTCCGTTTTTATGCGCAAAGGAAACAACATAACTATCATGAAAATCGATATGCAAACATGTTTGTCTTGCGGAGCTGACATGCATGTCTCTAATATCTCCAAAGGCCTTAATCAGCCACGGAAGCTGAATGGCGAATATTTCCCTGCATCCATTAGTTTCTTTTTTTCCGATAAAGAAATCCTTGTAACTCTCCCAGGGGTGCCAGTCAGGAAGATATTGCCCAACATGATAAATATAAGTGACCGGTAAACTACTTTTCTTAACTTCTTCGCAAATTGAGATTATCTGCTTGTCATACAGCATGGTACTAGACATAAACACACGGACATTTTTTTCTTCCGTTTTTTTTATGATATCCTCATATTTGTACCTGCTGAGGTTCAATTCTGTAAATGTGTCTATTCCAGCATCGATCAATTCCAGAATCAGATTGGCATGAACCCTTCCCGGAGAAGTGCATACAAAGGCCACCTCCGGTTCATGCTGCAGGGCAGTCTGAAGACCATCTTCTGCAATCAACCCATCTGCTTTAATTTGCTTTATCCTCTCTGGATTAATATCTACACAGATAAACTCTGCATCTGGGTAGAGTCGCCGGATCAACCTGACTCTTCTCCGCCCCATAGAGCCGTAACCCACTACCAATACTTTCATTTTCCAACCGATTCCTTTCACCTTCTACTTTCTGTCAAAACTCAATGTCATAAAACGTCTTCTTATTAGACCCCTTATAATTCTCCAAGAACTGAAGAATATGCTTTTCGATCAATGCAGAGGTATCTCCAGTCCCGAACAAAGAAACTGTCCGCTTTGCTCCTTCTTGAAAGTCCATGGCAAGTGCTTTTTGAATTGCGTTCACAATATCCCCCGTCTCCGGCTTGCAGCAGATGATGCTGTCCGATAGCATTCTTCCCTTCTGCCTGTCTCCGATGTTTACTGTTGGTACCCCGAGGGCCGGAGCCTCAACAATTCCACTTGAAGAATTCCCTATGACAAGCTTACTGCTTTTCACCGCAGAAAGATATCGTACCATACCCAAAGAGGATTTCACCAGCCAGTTCGTTCTACTTTCTCCTGCCTCATGCCATAGAGAATTGATTGCTCTTCCACCTGCGTCAGCATTTGCCAGAGTAACAATAAAATGTAATTCAGGGAAACAGTCCATAGCCGAAATCAGTTCTCTGACCTGCTGAAGCCCTGTCCCCTCCTCCAGTGTTACCGGATGAAAGGTTACCATTGCATAATCGTTCTTTATCCCGGGAAAACCCAATTCACCAGCAAGCGCTTCCCGTTCAATAAACCTTGTTTTTAAACAGTTTTCTACCCCGGGCTCACCCACGTTGAACACCGTATCCGGATTCTCACCCATCTGAATGATTCTCTTTCGCGACTGTTCACATCCCGGAAAATGAATCTGGCTCATCTTGGTGATGGAATGCCGGATTGCATCATCAATGGCTCCCTCCGTAACATCTCCGCCAGATATATGCGCCACAGGAATATCCTGCATTCTTGCCGCAATTACAACCGAAAGAATCTCGTATCGATCGCCGAGTACAACCACTATGTCCGGTCTGCTGTATTCAAAACAATCCGTAAAACCAATGATTGCTCTGCCAGTAGCTCTTCCGATATCACTTTGAGAATCCATCTCAATCGGAATGGGCATTGCGGTGAACGTGAAGCCATCCTGGATAATCTCATTCTGCGTATTTCCGAATGAACTGCTGAGATGACTGCCTGTCACCATGAGATCAAGATCCATACGGTCGTTATCCCTAATTCGGAATAGCAGTTCCCGAAGCAGGCCGTAATCAGCTCTCGTTCCGGTAACTACACAAACTCTGTATTTCATTTTCTTCCTCGCTACGCTCTGTACTGGATCATTCTTGTATTTCCCACGTTAAATCCGGGATCTGATTTTTCCCGTACCTCCATCAATTCCTTATATACATCTTTACTAAATATCGTTCTTCCGATGTAAAAGGGAAGACGGCCGTTTTTATTGAACTGCTTTTTAAACCCGAACAGTTTATCGTCCTGTGTCATTCCCCCGCCAAGATGGAAACTGTGGATACCCTTTTTACAGGCAAGTAAAGCTGCCTCATACAGAAGAAGGTTCCCCGGTGCAAACTGCCTGAATTCCGTCAGCGTGCCTGCCAGATGATAATGCATATACCGATCATTATAATAGAGTATCGCCGCCGCTACCGGCTTACCTTCCTTCATTGCATACAATATGCACGAATTGTTTTTCAACTCCGCCTGTGCTTTAAAGTACTCCTCATCAAAAAAATAATAATCTGCTGCCTGTGCCCTTTTCATCGTTGTCTCATAGATTGGGATAAAATCATAGTAGTCAATGATGGGTCTTTGCACTATGGTTATTCCATTTTTAACAGCCTTTCTAACCATATTCCGGTTTTTGCTATCCATATTCGTCATAATTATTTCCGGTGATTCTGTATCCATATAAACTGTATCATGAAGATAACGTATTTCGAATACATCGGACATGGCATTCTGGTTCCCCAGTAGTGGATGGAAACGGACAAACTGAGACACCCAGCCCTCTGCTTCCGCATATTCCTGCAGCTCACATAAAAATCGCTCCTGAACATCTGCGGGAACCGGATGATCCGTAAGCGGTCCTCCATAACCGTAAGGTGTTTCAAAGTCAAAGTATCTTCCCTTTTCCAAATATCCAGCAAATCGAGGATCTTCTGCAATATCTTTTTTCATGAGTACATAACAAAACCTTGTATTGTCTTCGACGTAGGTCAATAAAAGTGGACAGCCATCCCCATGAAGCCGGAATGAATATGCATATTCCTGGAGATAATAAATAAACAAAATGAAAAAAGACCTGACTATGCCGTTCCATCTTTCCTTTTCTTCAGCAGGAATAATACTCAGTATAATAAATCACCTCCATACTGTCTGACTACATGAATAAGGTAATCCATATCAACCCTTTCATATCTCTGATCTACCGGAAGAGAAATCAACTCCGCCGCATTCCTGACAGCGAATGGTCTATATTCAGGATGAATCTGATCAAAGGGCCAGTGCACTGCACAATATATCCGGTTATCCATAAGATAGGCACGAAAAACATCCCTGTCCTTAATCCGAAGCGGGAACGCAAAAGGCGTATCCGTTATATTCAGACCTATCGCCGGCTTTATTCCCATCTCTTCCAAACTTGTCTTCAGATATACATAATTCTCTTTTCTCTTATTTCTAAGCCTATCTGTACTGACGCATGACACCAAAAATTCTGAAAGATCAGACATTCTGCATATTTCTGTTTTACTGTCAAGTCTTTCTTCACTCTCCGCAAAGATTTCCCTGTATTCCTGATTGCAATCAACCTTTCCTTGTAAAAAAAGCGTTTTCAGTATCATTCCGTATAAACGATCGTTTTCCTCGCTTTTTTTATAGTTCTCATAAGCGGAATAATTCTCCTTATCCTGAGAATAAAGTAATCCCCCCTGAGGAAGCGGCATCCATTTTCTGATGCTGCAGACCATATAATCACCAATCGTTTGCTTATTAGAAAAAATGCTTTGTGTTGTGTCTTCAATAATCGTGCAACCGGCGTCATCGGCAATCTTCCGAATCTCAGTAAGTACCCCCGCCGGCTGAACTGATCCAAAATAATGCATCATAAAAATAGCACTTGTATTTTTTTTGATTTTAGCCTTCAGATCATTTACATCTGGAGAAAAATCTTCCTGAAGCTTATAAAATGAATGGTTGAGACCCGAAAATGAACGAATTACTGACTCACATATAAACTCCGGAAACAGCACCTCCGAATCCTGCTTCAGCTTTCCCGCCAGACACCTTAATGCACTTCGTCCACTGTCAAACAGCTCGATCTGACTATATTCTGACAGATAAGAAAAGATATTATCCTGCTTAATATACAGCTCAGAAACAGAAAGATTGTATTCGCTCCCCAATTCCATCATTATTCTCCATATAGTCTGGTTCTCATCTTCTCCAGTTCAGAAAGCTGTCCCATATCCATCCAGTCATTCTCACTAACCGGGAAAACGGCAACTCGTTTTCCCATCTGTCGTTCTTTTTCCACAATATCCGGAAATCCAATAGGAACGCCTTCTTCAATATCCTCCACAACTTCGGGTTCAACGATATATATACCAGTATTGGTGAGGAATGAAACCATCGGTTTTTCTTTCATTCCTTCAATTCTGCCATTCTTTCCCATTTCCACAACGCCATAGGGAATACGCAGGTTTTTATATGCACAGACCATAGTTATCACATTCCGATTATCCCGGTGGAATTGAAGAATTCTTTCATAATTTGCCGTAAGCAGTGCGTCGCAGTTAGTAAAGAAAAATGTACTGCTCAGCTTCCCTTTCAGAAATCCCAATCCGCCCCCGGTACCAAGTGGCATTTTCTCATCGTACCATTTGATATTATATCTGTTTTCATTATCAGCAAAGTAAGCCTTCATCAACTCTCTCTTATAGTTGACAATAATATGAAAATCATCACAGTTGTAGGACATGAATTCTTTCATGATCAGCTCCACGATTGGCAGATCACCAACAGGAATTAGGGGTTTAGGAAGAACCTTTGTAAATGGTTCCAGCCTTGTTCCTTTTCCTCCCGCATTAATCACGACAGGAATGTTCAGCGAACTCCTGTGCTTTTCCACAGGTATATCTCCGGCAAAGATATCCACAATCCTTCCTTCATTTACAATGGGAAGAACCGAAAGATACCGAGCATGAAACTTAATTCTTGCATCTGCCAGATCTGAGGCTGTTCTGGGATTCCGGTTTGCAGCCTTCAAAACGTTATCCTCCAGCCTTCCGCCGTCCAACAGGAATCTTCTGATATCGCCATCCGTCACACAACCAGACAACATCTGGTTTTCGTCGACAATAAACAGAATACCCCTTGCGTTGGCATCAATCATCCGCATTGCTTCCGCTACAGTAATGGCTGAACTTCCTATGATCTTATCGATTTCAAATTTATCCATTTGTCAGCTCCTTTAGCAAATGCTTTACCTGATCAGACACATAAACAATTTCCTGTTCCGTAATCTGTGTACTGGAAGGAAGATTCAAAATCCGTTCCGCATAGTACGGGGCCTTTTCCAGTTGATATGTAATCTCACCCTCATACGGCTTTTGCATATTGATCAGGCCCCATATCGTCCTCGTTTGAATTCCTTTATTCTCCAAAGCTGTAATGATATCCCGCATGGACGCCTTTACCCGGCCACGATCGATTTGCAGACTATAAAACCACATATTGGAATGTACTCCCACTCTGAAGGGAAGAAGATCAGCCAGGTCATACCCCTGGAATTCCCTTCTGTAAAGCTCATAATTCCTGTTCTTTCTGCCGATAAACTCCGGAAGCTCTTCCAAC
>CACYDN010000123.1 GCA_902773185.1 uncultured Lachnospiraceae bacterium
CGCTTGGAAAGTTCCGATGCAAGCTTGATCCGCTGCGCTTCTCCGCCGGAAAGCGTGGTCGACGGCTGGCCGAGTTTTATGTAGCCAAGCCCGACATCCTGCAGCGTCTTGATTTTCCGGTAGATTGTCGGCACAGCCTCAAAGAATTCGCAGGCCTCATCCACGGTCATATCCAGAACCTCATAGATGTTCTTTCCCTTATAATGCACCTCCAGCGTTTCGCGGTTGTACCGTTTTCCGCCGCAAACCTCGCATGGTACAAAGATATCCGGCAGGAAATGCATCTCAATCCGATTGATTCCGTCTCCGCGGCAGGCTTCGCAACGACCGCCGGCTACGTTAAAGGAAAACCGTCCCTTGGAATAGCCCATGGTTTTGGCATCCTTTGTTTCCGCAAACAGTCCGCGGATGGCATCGAATACACCGGTATAGGTGGCCGGATTGGACCTTGGCGTCCGCCCGATGGGCGACTGGTCAATATCGATCACCTTATCCAGAACCTCCCACCCCGTAAGATCTTTATGTTTTCCGGGCTTTACCCGTGCACGGTTCAGATCCCGGAGCAGCCGCTTTTTCAGAATTTCATTCACCAGAGAGCTCTTTCCGGAACCGGACACGCCTGTCACAACGGTAAAGACGCCTGTCGGAAAGCTGACATCAATATTTTTGAGATTATTCTCCCTTGCACCTTCTACGGTAATCCATCCGGTAGGTTCTCTTCTGGTTTCCGGAACAGGAATGATTTTCTTTCCGCTGAGGTACTGGCCGGTAATCGAAGCTTCACAGGCCATCAGATCCTTTGCGGTTCCCTGCGCTACAATTTCGCCGCCGCGCCTTCCTGCGCCGGGTCCGATATCCAGAATGTAATCCGCCGCGCGCATGGTATCTTCATCGTGTTCCACCACGATCAGGGTATTGCCCAAGCCCTGCAGGCGCTTCAAGGATGCGATCAGTTTGTCATTGTCCCGCTGGTGCAGACCGATTGAGGGTTCATCTAAGATATACGTCACCCCGACCAGTCCGGAACCAATCTGGGTAGCCAGCCGGATCCGCTGCGCCTCTCCACCCGAAAGGGTTGCCGTTGCGCGGCTGAGACAGAGGTAATTCAGGCCGACATCAACCATGAACCGGAGTCTTGCTTTGATCTCCCGGAGAATATCCCGCCCGATCATCGCCTGACGCTCGGTCAGGGGAAGCTGTTCCATAAAATCCGCCAGTTCATCCACCGGCATTTCCGTAAGATCGAAGATATTCTTATCCCCCACCGTCACCGCCAGCGAAGACGGTTTCAGCCGCTTCCCTCCGCAAACTGCGCAGGGTGTAAAGGTCATAAAGCTTTCATAATCCTCCCGCATATCCTCCGAACCGGAATACTTGTAGCGTTCCTCCACATTAGCGATGAGCCCTTCAAAAGGACGGGTAAAGGTTGTCCGGCGTGTATGCTGGCTGTGATAGTACATCGTGATTTTCCTGCCATGGGTACCATGCAGGATCACATCCTTTGCTTCCTCCGGCAGATCCCGGTAGGGTGTATCCAGAGAAAATCCGTACGTTTCGGAAAGTGCCGCCAGAATCGCATGAGAAAAGGATTTGGCGTCGCCGCTTGAGGCCCAGCCCGGCACAGCGATTGCCCCTTCATTGAGACTTCTGGATTTATCCGGGACCATCAGGTCCTCATCGAGCTTCCGCTCCCAGCCGATACCGGTACAGGCCGGACATGCCCCAAAAGGATTGTTGAAAGAGAAGGACCTTGGTTCAATCTCTTCAATGGATACGCCGCAATATGGGCAGGAAAAGCTGTCGGAAAAAGTCATGCCTTCCCCGTCTATCACATCAATCTTAACGGTTCCTTCCGCCTGCTTCAAAGCCGTTTCCAGCGATTCCGCAAGACGTTTTTCCATCCCCTCCCGGATCACAAGACGATCCACCACGATACTGATCTCATGTTTGATATTCTTTTCCAGCGTAATCTCTTCATCCAGCGTATAAGGAATACCATCGACCACCACCCGGACAAAGCCGCTCTTCCGCGCGCGTTCCAGCAGTTTTTCATGGGTTCCCTTCCGCCCCCGTACCACCGGCGCCATGACCTGGAATTTGGTTCCTGCCGGAAGCTCCATCACCCGGTCAACCATCTGGTCAACCGTCTGCCGTTCGATCACCCTGCCGCATTCCGGACAGTGCGGTGTTCCGACGCGCGCATAAAGAAGACGCAGGTAATCGTAGATTTCGGTTACGGTTCCCACTGTTGACCGGGGATTCTTGTTCGTGGATTTCTGATCGATCGAGATGGCCGGCGAAAGGCCTTCGATCTTGTCCACGTCCGGTTTGTCGGCCTGGCCCAGAAACATTCTGGCGTAGGAGGAAAGCGATTCCATGTAGCGCCGCTGCCCTTCCGCATAAATCGTATCAAAGGCCAGGGAGGATTTTCCCGATCCCGAAAGGCCCGTAAACACGATGAATTTATTCCGGGGAAGCTTTACGTCAATATTTTTCAGATTGTGTTCCCGCGCACCCTGCACGGTAATATACTTGATCTCACTCATCTTCAGTTTTCCTATTATTTTTTGTCCCTCAATTACTTGTCGTAGTCTCTGAGACGGATCTTCAGCTGGATGATCTCATCCCGGAGGACTGCGGCTAATTCGAAATTCAGGTCAACAGCCGCCTTATTCATCTTCTTTGTCAGGCGATCGATTTCCTTCTCCATTTCCTTCTTATTCATAAGGTCCGGATCCTGTCCGATAAGGTTCTTCGCCGCCCGCTCTTCTTTCGCCTCTTCAATGCCTGTGGTGATCAGATCCCGCACAGCCTTCCGGATGGTCTGCGGCGTGATGCCATTTGCCTCATTGTAAGCTTGTTGGATTTCCCGCCGGCGCTCCGTTTCCCGGATGGCGCGGTCCATGCTGTCGGTGATGGTATCCGCGTACATAATGACATGGCCGTCCGCATTTCTGGCCGCCCGACCGATGGTCTGAATCAGGGATGTTTCCGACCGGAGGAAGCCCTCCTTATCCGCATCCAGGATAGCCACAAGCGTGATTTCCGGGATATCCAGTCCCTCCCGGAGGAGGTTGATTCCGATCAGCACATCGAAAACGCCAAGTCTCAGATCCCGGACAATCTCCATTCTTTCCAGTGTATCGATGTCGGAGTGGAGATATTTGACCTTTACATCAAGTCCGCGCAGGTAGTCCGTCAGTTCCTCGGCCATCCGCTTTGTGAGCGTGGTCACAAGAACCTTGCCACCCCTTTCCGTTTCCTTTCGGATCTCGCTGTACAGATTGTCTACCTGACCGGCCACAGGCCGAACAACGATTTCCGGATCCAGAAGTCCCGTCGGCCGAATCACCTGTTCCGCCCGAAGCTCTTCGTGTTCCGCCTCATAATCACCCGGTGTGGCGGAAACGTAAAGCACACGGTCCACTCTGTCCTCAAATTCCGCAAAATTGAGCGGCCGGTTGTCCATGGCCGAGGGAAGCCGGAAGCCAAAGTCGATCAGGGTTTCCTTCCTCTTTTTATTCCCACCGTACATGGCCCTGACCTGAGGAAGTGTCTGGTGGGACTCATCGATGATCAGAAGGTAATCGTCACCAAAGAAGTCCATCAGCGTATCCGGCGGATCCCCCGGCTTTCCGCCGGCCAGAATCCGGGTATAGTTTTCAATGCCGGAGCAAAAGCCCGCCTCCCGGAGCATTTCGATGTCGAACTGCGTCCGCTCCCGGATGCGCTGCGCCTCCAGAAGCTTATCGTGTGCCTTGAACCAGGCCTCCCGTTCATTCATTTCCGCTTCGATTTCCGCAAGTGCCTTCTCCATTTTCTCCGGCGCCAGCACATAGAAAGAGGCCGGAAAGATTGCCGCATAATTCACCACGCGGCGGATTTCCCCCGTCAGCGGATCAAATTCGGCCACCCGGTCGATCTCATCCCCGAAAAACTCAATTCTGACAGCCTCATCATCCCGGTTGGCCGGAATGATATC
>CACYDN010000124.1 GCA_902773185.1 uncultured Lachnospiraceae bacterium
TATGGGAAGCTCCGTCAATGCAAGCTATCTGCAGCAGATTGCATCGGCCGGAAACGGCAAGTTCGTATATTCCTTCTCCGCTTCGGAGCTTTCCGCGATTTATGAATTCATCCATGCGCAGATGGAAAACAATTATGTCGTGACCTTTACCGCAAAGGATGTGGAGAAAAATGACCGTGTCCTTACCTGCGTCAATAAGGCGGACGGCTACTCCGTAACGAAGACCTATTCCCTCGGAAGAGAAGAAATCGCGGAGCCGGTAACGGAATATCCGGACTTCTCCTGCACGGGCTTTGTGACAAAGAAGCTTTATAAGCAGAATGCGGCAATCGAAACATCCATCCGCGGTACCGGCTTCCGGTCGGATATGACCTGCTTTGTGACGATCGAGGGCGACTGCTACCGCGGCAGCTTCGAAGGAAAATTCCACTCGGATAAATCCTTCCTTGTGACGCTTCCGGCGGCTGTCCAGCCCGGCAAGTATAAGGTGGTCATCTCCATCGAGGGCGGAACCTATAAGGATGAGATCGAGGTTCTGAACTGCACGGAGCAGATCTTTACCTTCGGTGCTTACCAGTTCTCCTGTGATGAGGTGGAACGGTTCGATGACCGGGATGAGGTCATCCTGAAGGGGAATGTCCTGATGAACGGCTGGCTGCAGTTTAAGGGTGATGTCGTGATCAAGGGCGATATCAAGGGCGAAAGTGTAACCCTTACCGCTTCGGACAGCTTTGTGGTTACCGATAAAAAACCGACCGGTATCTTTTCGGAATTCACCGATACGATCTTCCTGGGCTCCTGGAATGAGTTCCCCATCTGGAAGGATAAGGAACACATGACGAAGCTGGATGAATATAAGGTGGATACCAGAAGGTATGAGACGGTATATAATATGCGCTTTATTCTGGGCACGGGACCGGAAATCCAGCTGTATCCCCATAAAATGCAGTTTAAATTCTTTGATGTAGATTTAAACTTCCCCTTTATGTCGCAGTTATTTGACGGTCAGCTTCCGCTGAAGTTTGCATCAGAGGTCGGCGGCAGTGTGGATAAAAAGGGACTGCATTCTAAGGGCAGTGTCAGCGTGGAAGATGTGAATGCCAAGAAGAAGCTTTTCAAGCTGACGCTGGGTATTAAGAAGATTGCAATTTCCTGGGATACCGAAGCGGATGATTACGGCTTTACGTTTATTGTAAATACGGATATCCTCTTCTGGTCGGCCGATCCGGATGACGGAACGAGCTACGGCTTTGAGATTGGTGTGAAGGCTGCCAAGCTGGATACCGTACGGATCTATGCGGATACGCCGGTCACTGTGCTCAAGGCACCGGTTCCGGTTTCCATGAATAATTTTTCCATTGGCGTGGAAGGGCTCGGCATAAACCTCACGGGCGATGAAGCAAATAAACCGCTGAAGACCATTCTTTACAATGCTGAATTTACAGGCTCGGCGGATATCGGCTTTGCGGCGGTATCGGATGTGTGTCCGAACGTAAAACCCATTTTCGGGAAGCTGTCTCTGGCAACTCTTGCGGATACAACAATCCGGTTCGGGTTTAACCGGGATAACGTGATGCTGACCAGCAAGGTGAAGCTGCTTGGGGAAATCGATTATGGCGAATGTGACCTGACCATCGGTAAATTCAGTGTACATTCCTACGTTTTGGGATTGACGCACGAGGATGTGAAGGGCATTTACTGCATGGGCAAGCAGGGCCCGGATATCAGCTTGAAACGGATTGCCATCAAATATCAGGGCGCCACGACCTGGACGATCACGAACAAGGCGGCGCTGATCAATATTCAGGGCCAGATGAGCGGCATGATCGACGTCTGGAAAAAGTATGAGTTTACCAATACCGGGCAGTGGGAGCTTGGTGTATACGGTAGTGACGATGCGCCGAATTTCTATATCGGTATGTACGGACAGCTCAATACCGCTGCAGGTGCGGCGGATAAAGAAACAAAACACCGCTTCCTCGTCGGCATGAATGGCTGGAAGCCTTACTATAAGTGGGAATAGAAAGGAAGTTTTATATGAGATATATCTGTAAACAACTGAAAAAGCTGTTCCCGCTTCTCCTCATGCTGACACTCCTTTTTTCCATTCCGGTTCATGCGGAGGATAAGGAAGGAAATATCTATTATGTGGACAGGGACGGCAGGAATTTTATCATCAGTATCGTATATGAGCATAACGATGTGAAGGTCAGCCTGAAGGATCCGGAGGGAAATCCGGTTGCCCTGAATGCACAGAATATTTCCGTGATCCAGGATGAGACAGGTATGCTGATCTACGTGGAAAACGCCAAAGCGGGTCAGTGGAAGATGGTCTATGACAAGGGCTCCAACGCGGAGCTTCAGGTGGCTGCCTATGCGGTGGATGAACCGCTCCAGCTTTCGAACCTTTCCGTCGGTTCTCCCGACGGAGAGAATAAGATTCCTGTTTCCTTCCGGGCGGATCATGAGCCGCAGACCGGCTTTCATTACCAGATCCGTCTGGGTACGGAGGAAACGATGGATGTTTACCGTATCCTGCAGGAGGGCGATGCCCAGACCGGCGAGGATGTGAATATCGGTGTTTCCTTCGACAGTGTGAACAGCTTTGAAAGCTATTATCTTCAGGTCTATGCGTATTTCGAAAAGGATGGTCTGCAGTATTTTGATGTTCTGACAGGGGATGCTTTCGCTTACACAAATCCGACATCACCGGATCCGATCGAGGACTATGATGTGACGGTGAATCTGACGACGCATACGGTAACGGTGAATATCGATTCCTTCGCGGGTGATACGTCGGTATTCGAGTTTACGCTTTCGGAGGATGGACAGGAAACCGGCAGTGTTCTCGTGGATAAGCGCAGTACCGGCGGTGAGGCTTCCCTGCAGTATGGCGATGCTCCGCAGCAGATGACCGCTTCGGTTACCGTACAGCGCGGGGATAAGCGGGTTTCCGCATCCAAAGATAAAGTGATCGACCTCGCAAACGGAAGCGGAAAATTCATTGTGAAATTCCCGGATTCGGGAAAGCTCACGAATTACAGCTATCCGCTGGCGTTTGAAAATGCGAAGGACAGCAAGGTGAATTACCGGTTTCAGAATGGCGGAAACCAGGAGATCACGCTAAACGGAAACGGCATTCATGAGATTGAAATCCCGGAGGATGCCATGTCGATCGAGGTGAGCTACACCACGGATGACAGGATTACCTATAAAGTGGAACAGGTGCTGGCGGTGGATACGATTCCTCCGACGCTGAAGATCTACGAGGCGCTGAACGGTACGGTCACGGAAGCGGACAGTGTTATTCTGACAGGAAAGACGGATCCGGGCGCGGTTCTCACGCTGGATGAAACACCCGTGGAAATCCAGGCGGATGGCGGTTTCACACTGGAGCTTTCTCTGGAACAGGGTGAGAACAGCTTTGTGATCGAAGCGGCGGACGAGGCCGGGAATGTTTCAACGTACCTTTTCAATATTACCCGCGGAAAAAAGAGTGACGGTGGGGCCGGTGATGCATCGGGTACTTCCGACGGAAAGGACTATACCGGGTTTACCGGTAAGGTCGGAAAGCTTTACTGGCCGATCATCCTGGGCTATACGGGACTGATGCTCCTCGCGGCATTTTTAACCGGGTTCATCGGCAGGAAAAAGCGGACAATGCGGAAGACGATTACGCGTACAGCGCTGATCCTCGTAATCTTTTCCTGCATCGGCACTGCGGCAAATCTCATTTATTTCCTGATGCGATGGAACTTCCAGAATTCGTCGAAGTATATCGATTTTGCTTCGGCGGAGATGGAAAAGGCCTATAAATATCTGCAGCTGACGGATGCCGTAAAGGGCTTCTTCTTTGCGTTCCTGGCTGTATTTGCGGCATCTCTTCTTACGGCATTCATCGGCCGGGACAGGAAGAAATCATAGAATGATCATAAGAGAAAAGTGCGGAAACGGAGAGAATGTATAGCGGATCTGTAAGGATTCGTGCAGCGAATGTAGAAAAACGATTTTGTTTGTGATACAATGAAGATTGGTACGGCGAAAACACTTCGAACATCGCATACACGAAGGTGTGTTTTGCTGTACAAAAGGGACTATGAAAGTACTTCGCATAATGCGTGAAAAGAAATATGCGAATGTCAAAACTACGTGAGGAGGAAAAACGTATGGACAAGAAAGAAATCATCGACAAGGTAAAGGATCTGGCTGAGGATGCAAAGGATAAGGTATCCAAAGAGGATATTGAAAAAGTAAAAGATAAGGCCGGTGATATCCTGGAGAAATTCACCAAGAAGGATAAGAAGGACGACAAGGAAGACTAACATTCACGGACAAATGCCGGTTCCGAAGGGACCGGATGTGGTGGAAATAAAAAGAAAGAAGAAAGCAGCATGAAGTTTCAGGAAAAAGAGTTTCAGCCCGTAATTCTGGGAGCGGACATCACCGCATATTCCCTGGCCAGGGCGTTTCATGAGGAGTATGGCATCAAATCCATTACCCTCAGCATGACGAAGAGCGGTTTTGTCAACAGCTCTGCCATTATCGAAAACAGGTTCTATCCCGAACTGGAGAAGGAAGAGAACGCGGTGCGCGCGCTTCTCGAGACCGGTAAGGAATTCGAGGGAAAGAAAAAGCTCATCGTGTTCGGCTGCGGTGACTGGTATGTAAGGATCGTGATCGAGAATAAGGACATTCTTGCGCCCTATTATATCATTCCTTACATTGATCGCGAGCTTCTGGACAGGATTGTGCTGAAGGATCATTTTTACGAAATCTTTGAGGAACTGGGTCTTCCTTATCCGAAAACCTATGTTTATGAGTGCGGCCATGAGAATTACAAAAAGCCGCTGAACCTCGGATTTGACTATCCGGTGATCGCAAAGCCGGCCAATTCCGCTCTGTATCACTATGCGGAATTTCCGGGAAAGAGAAAGGTCTTCAAGTTTGATACCGAAGAAGAGCTTCGGGATATGCTGGAAAAGCTCGAGGGGAGCAGCTACGATTATAAGTTCCTGATCCAGGAATTCATTCCCGGGGATGATTCCTATATGCATGTTCTCACCTGCTACTGCGATCAGAATTCCAAGGTGCAGTTTGCCTCTCTCGGCAGAACCCTTCTGGAGGATCCCACGCCTACGGCAATCGGAAATCCGGTTGCGATCATGAACGTGGTGAACCCGGATATCGTGGCGGATGCGACAAAGTTTCTGGAGCATATCGGCTATACCGGCTTTGCCAACTTCGATGTGAAGGTGGATCCCCGGGATGGCAGCTATAAGTTCTTTGAAATCAATGTTCGTCTGGGCCGGAGCAATTTCTATGTAACCGGCAGCGGATTCAATACCGTGAAGTGGATCGTAAACGATTATATCTACGGTAAGCTGGATCCGTATACGGTAGCGGA
This sequence comes from uncultured Lachnospiraceae bacterium, assembly GCA_902773185.1. Taxonomy (GTDB): domain Bacteria; phylum Bacillota; class Clostridia; order Lachnospirales; family Lachnospiraceae; genus Eubacterium_Q. The sequence goes on from CACYDN010000124.1 coordinate 5,405, forward strand.
CAGACCCTTTATTTATTCGGTTGTACCGAAGTCGGTGGTGAAGAAGTATGTGCCGGACAGCGACTTTAAGAAGGAGGCGCTGGCGCTTTGGGATAAGCGGCGGGTTTGCCATCCGCTCATGTATAAGCGTGACAAGAATCCGATGCATGTATTCTATTCCGAGGCGAATTTCTTCCACTATACCAAGAAGTTTAAGCGGTATCGTGGAAGCGGAAAGAAGTAGAGGAATCGATATTTCAAATGAGTAAGAAGCGTGTAGGGGTCCTGGGCGGACTGGGACCCCTTGCAACTGTATATTTTATGGATATGGTCGTGAAGCTCACCGAGGCGGAGAAGGATCAGGATCATATTCCCATGCTGGTCATGAACGATGCTTCCATTCCGGACAGAACGGCATTTATTTTAGGACGCTCTCCGGAGAGTCCGCTTCCGCGGATGCTGGAGAATGCTGCGATGCTCGAAAAGGCCGGCGTGGATTTTTTGGTGATTCCGTGTAATACGGCGCATTTTTTTTATGATGCGGTGACGGAAGCTGTGCAGATCCCCGTGATTAATATCATGGAGGAGGCTGTGGCGGCAGCCGGGAGAGCGATTCCGGGTCTTCGGGCCATCGGTGTTCTGGCGACAGACGGAACGGTGCAGACAGGTGTCTATGAGCGCTTTGCCAAAGAGGCAGGCCTGGAACTTGTTGTTCCCGAAAAGGAAGAGCAGGAGGCTGTGATGCATATCATCTACGATGAGGTAAAGGCAGGACGGCCGGCAGACTGGAAAACCCTGGTGCGGATCGGAGAGAGCCTCCGGACGCGGGGCGCGGAAGCTGTAATCCTGGGCTGTACGGAACTATCCGTTGTGAGCCGGGACCAGGAGCTTACGAAAATCTACCCCTGGATGGTGGATTCGCTGGAAGCACTGGCGGAAAAATGCATTGTGACCGCGGGCGGGAAGCTGAGAAAGTGAAAATAACATGATCGTAACGGGGAATATCGGAGAAATAAACGGTATTAATTGGTATGAACGGTTACGAATGAAAAAATAAAAGTATAAAAAGACGAAAAGAGGATGAAACATGTGCGGGTTTGCCGGATTTGTAAATGAGACAGGAAATCTTGAGGAGAATAAGAAGGTCATTCAGGCGATGGCGGACAGAATCCGTCACAGAGGACCGGATCAGGATGATTATTATGTGGATGAGGATGTATCCCTGGGTTTCCGGCGGCTTTCCATCATTGACCTGGAGGGCGGAAGCCAGCCCATCCTGAACGAAGACGGAACAAAGGTCCTTGTATTTAACGGCGAGATCTACAATTTCCAGCCCCTCAGAGAGGAGCTGATCGCAGCAGGGCATGTTTTTAAGACGCGTACGGATTCCGAGGTGCTTCTCCATGGCTATGAAGAGTGGGGCAAGGGACTTCTTTCCCGTCTTCGGGGCATGTTTGCTTTTGTGATCTGGGATAAAAACGAAAAGAAGCTTTTTGGTGCCCGGGATATCTTCGGCATTAAGCCCTTCTTCTATTTTCTGAAGGGAAAGAAATTCCTTTTCGGTTCCGAAATCAAAACATTCCTCGAGTCGCCGCAGTTTGAAAAGGAACTTAACGAGGAACGGATTCCGGACTATCTCTGCTTTGAGTACATTCCCACGAATGAAACGCTTTTCCGGAATGTGTATAAGCTTTCCCCCGGTTCCTGCTTTACCTGGCAGAACGGACAGTTCAAAGAGGAGGCTTACTTTAAGCTCGAATATAATATCAACGATACGAAGACCGCAGAGTACTGGGGCAATATGATCGATGATACCTTCAAGGATTCCACCTCTGCGCATGCGATCGCCGATGTCGAGGTTGGATGCTTCCTGTCCTCCGGCGTGGACAGCAGTTTTGTGGTCCATGAGATGGCAAAGCATGAAAAGGTGAAGACCTTCTCCGTCGGCTATGCGGAGGAGCAGTATTCCGAGCTTTCCCATGCCGAGGAGTTTGCAAAGCATGAGGAAGTACCGAACTTCACCCACAAGATTACGGCCGAGGAGTATTTCCGCGAGACGCCCATGATCCAGTATTATATGGACGAGCCCCTGCCGAATCCGTCTGCCATCGCGCTCTATTTCCTGGCGAAGCTGGCCCGGGAGCAGGTAAAGGTTGTGCTTTCCGGTGAAGGCGCGGATGAGCTGTTTGGCGGTTATCATTATTACAGGGAACCGCTCGAATTCGAAAAATACCAGAAGCTGCCCCAGGGCCTTCGGAACGGCCTTGGCGGCGCGGCATCCCACATGCCCAGATTCCACGGCAAGCGGTATCTGATGCGCGGACGTCTCCCGATTGAAGAGCGGTTCATCCGCAACAACTATGTCTACGACCATTCGGAGATGGACAAGGTGCTGGCAAAGAAGATTCCTTCCAAGAATCCGGCGGTTTATACCAAGAAGTTCTTTGATGATGCCGGCGATATCGATGATGTTTCCAAGATGCAGTACGTGGATATTAAGACCTGGCTGGTGCAGGATATCCTCGTAAAGGCAGACCGGATGAGTATGGCGAATTCGCTGGAGCTCCGCGTGCCCTTCCTTGACCGGGAGATGCTGAAGGTAGCCATGCAGATTCCCGCAAAGGACCGTATTACGAAGGAAACGACGAAGTATGCGCTCCGTCTGGCGGCTGCCAGGAATCTTCCCGAAAAAACATCCAAGATGCGGAAGACCGGTTTTCTGACACCACTCAATGACTGGCTGAAGCGTGATGAATTCTACAGCCAGGTAAAGGCAAAGTTTGAGAGTGACGAGGCGGCGAAGTTCTTCAACCGCGACTTCATCCTGAAGCTCCTGGAGGAGCATAAGGCAGGGAAGGCGCATAACATGAAGAAGATCTGGTCGATCTATTGCTTCCTCCTCTGGTATGATAACTATTTTGTGAACATTCCTGCTGCAAACTAAAGGTTACGGGACGGTTCTGTTTTTCATCATTTCGATTATCCTGCTACAATAAGCGCGGGTGTAAGTAAAGCAGACAGCATCAAGCCGATAACAAATCACAAATAAGAATGAATCATGAGCCCCCCGGACAGGTAATAGAAGATCCGGGGGCTTTTATTTTATGGATTGCATTTTTGCAACGTGCCGGACTTGAAAAGATAACGGGAATCGTATATAATATTCGGAGTAATCAGGAGTTGTACCCAAGTGGCTGAAGGGACCGCACTCGAAATGCGGCAGGTCGTTTACGCGGCGCGAGGGTTCAAATCCCTCCAACTCCGTCGGAAGAGGCCACCCCGTAGTGGGTGGCCTTTTCCGACAACGTAAGGGATTTGAACGACGCAAGAAAAAGATCCGGTGGATCTTTTTCGCGGAGCCAAATCCCTCGAACATAGCTTGTGCGGGATTCGAACGACGGAGCCAAATCCCTCCAACCACCTCACCCCCGTAGTGGGTGGCCTTTTCCAACAGAGTTGGTGGGATTTGAACAAAGTAAGAAAAAGGAGCCTATTATGGTTTTATATTTTTCAGCAACAGGGAATACCGAATATATTGCGAAAAAGATTGCCGAAAAAACCGGCGACGAAGCTTTGAATCTTCTGGACAGGATCCAGCGGATCGATTACTCGGAAATCTATTCCAAAAAACCGTTTGTCATCTGCTCCCCGATCTACATCGGAGAGATGCCACGGTTTTTCGCAGCCTTTCTGAAGGGTCTGAAGCTTACCGGAAACAGGCGCGTTTATTTTGTATTCACCAGCGGTGGTTACGCCGGTGTGGCATCCTCGCAGGCGAGGATGATCTCGGCATGGAAAAAAATGATCTACATGGGACGTGCGGAGATTAAAATGCCCCGCAATTATCCTGTGAGCAAACGGTATCCCATGCTGAGCGATGCGGAAAACCTGAAGCGTCTGCGGGAAGCTGTGGCTAAGCTTCCGAAAACAGTTGCCCGGATCCGAAGAGGAAAGTATCTGTGGGGCAGACACATCTTCCTTCTGGAAAAACTGATCACAGTACCATTTAACCCTCTCTGGGTAAAGTATAAACAGCCGGCTACGCCGTTCTATACAACGGAGAAATGCACGGGCTGCGGAAAATGTGCAAAGCTTTGTCCGCTGAATAATATTACCATAAAGGATAACCGGCCGAAATGGCATGAGGCTTGTGCGCATTGCATGGCCTGTCTCGGAAACTGTCCGGTGGAAGCCATCGAATATGGTAACAGAACCCAGACAAAGCCCAAATACAGACTCAGCAAATACCTGAAAAAAACAAAGTGAGGAGATATCAAACATGGAAAAAGTATTGGAGTTTTTAAAGAGTGCGGGAACGTATTTCCTGGCAACTGTAGACGGTGACCAGCCGCGGGTACGTCCCTTCGGTACGGTCAACATCTTCGATGGAAAGCTGTACATCCAGACCGGAAAGAAAAAGGATGTTTCGAGGCAGCTGCATGCAAATCCGAAGGCAGAGATTTCCGCATTTAAAGACGGTGTATGGATCCGTCTGGCAGGAGAACTGATTGAGGATGACAGAAGAGAGGCAAGGGAATCCATGCTGAATGCGTATCCGGAGCTTCGTGCGATGTATCATGAGGATGACGGCAACACGGAGGTGTTCTATTTCCGGAATGCCACAGCGACCTTCTGTTCCTTTTCCGCCGCACCGGAAGTTGTGAAATTCTGATCAGCGGAAATTCATGAAATAGTGTTTCCTGAGCCAGTCCGATCCGTTCGGGCTGGCTTGAAAATTTTGTTCTAAAATGATAAAATAATGGTGTATATGCCCTTCGGGGTTTGAAGGAGGAATAATATAATATGGCAGACAAAAAGGTAGAAGCAATCACCTCGATGGAAGAGGATTTTGCGCAGTGGTATACGGATGTCGTGATCAAGTCGGATCTGATCGGTTACACAAGTGTAAAGGGCTTTATGGTCCTGAAGCCGGCCGGCTACGCTATGTGGGAGCTGATACAGCATCAGCTGGACAGTCGGTTTAAGCAGACAGGAGTAGAGAATGTGTATCTGCCGCTGCTGATCCCGGAGGGGCTCCTGCAGAAGGAAAAGGATCACGTAGAGGGCTTTGCGCCGGAGGTGGCCTGGGTTACCCATGGCGGTCTGAATGAGCTTCAGGAGCGTCTTTGTGTCAGACCCACATCCGAAACGCTGTTCTGTGATTTTTATCAGAAGGATATCACGTCCTACCGTGATCTGCCGAAGGTTTATAATCAGTGGTGTTCGGTTGTGCGCTGGGAGAAGGAAACCAGACCCTTCCTTCGTTCCCGCGAGTTCCTGTGGCAGGAAGGCCATACGGCACATGCTACCGCAGAGGAGGCGGAGGAGCGTACCATCCAGATGCTGAATGTGTATGCCGATTTCTGTGAGGAGGTTCTGGCCGTTCCCGTGATCAAGGGCCAGAAATCCGAAAAGGAAAAATTTGCAGGTGCGGTGGCGACCTATACGATCGAAGCGCTGATGCATGACGGAAAGGCACTCCAGTCCGGAACAAGCCACAACTTCGGCGATGGCTTTGCCCGTGCTTTCGGTGTGCAGTATACCGATAAAGAGAATAAGCTTCAGTACGTACATCAGACGTCCTGGGGTGTAACGACACGTCTCATCGGTGCCATCATTATGGTGCACGGCGATGACAACGGTCTGGTATTACCGCCCAGAGTGGCTCCGACCCAGGTGATGGTCGTTCCCATCCAGCAGAAGAAGGCTGGCGTTCTGGAGGCTGCCGATGCGATTGCGGCTTCTCTTGAGAAGACTGTTCGTATCAAGGTGGATAAGACAGATAAGAGCCCGGGATTCAAGTTTGCCGAGCAGGAGATGCGCGGCATTCCGATCCGTCTGGAAATCGGTCCCAGAGATGTGGAGGCCGGTCAGGTCATCTGTGTAAGACGTGATACGGGCGAAAAGACAACGCTTTCCATTAATGAACTGGAAACAGCCATTCCGCAGCTGCTCGAAACCATCCAGAAGGATATGCTGGAGAAGGCAAGAGCACACAGGGATGCACATACCTATGTGGCAAAAACATGGGATGAGTTTACCGACACCGTTGAGAACCGTCCCGGCTTTATCAAAGCTATGTGGTGCGGCGAGACTGCCTGCGAGGAAAAGATCAAGGAGCTGACCGGCGCAACAACACGCTGCATGCCCTTTGAGCAGGAAACGCTTGCGGAAACCTGCGTCTGCTGCGGCAAGCCGGCGAAGAAAATGGTTTACTTCGGTCGCGCGTATTAATACGCAAAGCGATTCCAAATTGAAAGATATCGGCCGGCAATGCGGATGGTTCCGATTGCCGGCTGTGATACAAAGAATGAGAAAGGAGAATCTTGTTTGCAAATCCGACTGCCTGATGATGTAAAAAAAATTATATATGAACTGAATCGGGCCGGGTTTGAGGCTTACGCCGTGGGCGGCTGCGTCCGCGACAGTCTCCTTGGCAGGGAGCCGAAGGACTGGGATATCACGACTTCGGCCGAGCCACTCGAGGTAAAGAATCTCTTCCGCCGCACCATCGACACGGGGATGAAACACGGTACCGTAACGGTCATGATCAAGGACCGGAGTTACGAAGTGACCACCTATCGTGTGGATGGCGCCTACAGTGACCACCGCCGCCCGGAATCCGTGACGTTCACGCGTCAGCTTTCCGAGGATCTTCTGCGGCGTGATTTTACGATCAACGCCATGGCTTATCATGATAAGCAGGGTCTGGTGGATCTGTACGGCGGGAAAGAGGATCTGGACCGGAGGGTTATCCGCTGCGTGGGGGATCCCGATGCGCGCTTTGGCGAGGATGCACTCCGCATTCTCAGGGCTGTGCGTTTTTCGGCCGAACTGGATTTTACGATAGATCCCGAAACCAGGGAAGCGGCGGCAAAGCATGCCGGTGAACTTTCCGAAATCAGTGCGGAGCGGATCGAGACCGAACTTCGAAAAACACTTCTTTCGGACCATCCCGAAAAACTGATCGATATGAGCGAGCTGGGCATGACGGCGGTATTCCTGCCGGAGTTTGACCGGCTTCTGGCTACGCCGCAGAATACGCCTTACCATATGTACGATGCCGGACGACACACCATTGAGGTGATCCGTCGTGTGGCAAAGACAAAGGAAATGCGATATGCGGCGCTTTTGCATGATGTGGGAAAACCGGATACCCGGACCACGGATGAAGAAGGGGTGGATCATTTTACCAATCATCCGGAGGTGGGAGAGGGCATGGCCGAAGCGGTCCTGCGCCGCCTCAAAATGGATAACGAAACAATCCGAACTGTGAAAAAATTGACCTATTGGCACGATTTCGGTATTAAGGGCGATTTTGGAGAGAAGGCGTTCCGGCGTATGCTCTCGAAACTCGGACCGGAGTATTTTGACCGGCTGATGGATCTGAAACAGGCCGATATGCTGGGCCAGAGTAACTACCATCGGGAGGATGCACTCGAGGTTCTTGTTCGTCTCAGGGAGATGAAAAAGAAGACGGACGAGGAAGAGGCAGCCCTTACTGTGAAGGATCTTATGATAAACGGTGCTGACCTCAAGGAACTTGGCATTCCTGCCGGACCCCGGATGGGACGTATCCTGAACCGACTCCTGGAGGATGTTCTCGATGACCCCTCGCGTAACACGCCGGAGTGGCTGGAAGAACGGGTAAATACGCTGAAGGACAAGCCGGAATTTAAATAATTCCGGCTTGTTGCTCTTTTGTTATGCATAGGGGGTTATACTGACACCTGTCAGAACAGTTGTATAATTGGAGGTTAAAGTATGAAAGAAATAGATGAAGAAGTAAAGGTTGCAAGTGAAGAAAAGAAAGAAAATGAAGTAAACGAAGTACAGGAAGCAAAAGAAGAAAAACACGTTCCGTTCATGGAAATCGATCTGGGACCCAAAAAACCGGAAGGGTATCCGTACAGTGACGGATATGAGTTTAGCAATCTTTTTATGCAGACATATAAGCCGAAGAATCAGGTGGACTCCCAAGGGGGAATTCCTGATCAGCTGTACTTGCAGTTGACCCGGAATATCTTATCGGTTTCGGCGGCTTTTCCGGAATTCCAGGATGAGATTTCGGCGCTGAACGCCACCGTAGGTGCGCTTCAGTATGGTGTCATGGAAGAGAAACATAGACGGATTTATTTCCCCGGTTTGGAAGGCGCTAACGATGGATTCCTTCTTTCCGATGATGAAAACGTGAAAAAAGGCCTGGAAGAGGTCCGGCAGAATTATTTGGCCCTTATGGATAAAATGCTGGCGTATTACAATAAGGACACGGATGATGTCAGAAGAAGGCTGATCATGCTCAGCAAGAACTACGCGGAGCATCTTGGTACGCCGAATGCGGTCGACGAGCTTGCCGGATTTTCCGAGTACTACCATTATCTTGGCGCTTCTATGGTTGATATGCCGGATCCGTCCTTCCGTCCGAAGTTGGCAAACGGTAAGCTTGGAAAAAACTATGAGATTGATCATGACAGGTACAGGAAGTTCATGAAGGAGCATGTGTTCCTGGATCAGATTGAGGATAGGCAGAATTTCTTTCTGAACGAAAACCTTCCCTACACCAGAAAGCTGCGGGAGGGAACGGCCACCCGTGAGGATGCGGATCATTATAACAAGGCTTATCTGGAGCATCTTCTCAGACAGAAGGCTTACTTTGAAAAAATAGAGGGATATGATCACAGTGACCCGGATATTGCAGCCAATCAAATGTGCAATAACGAGGCACAGTTTATATATGACTGGAAGGGAACGCGTTTCGGGAAGAATGTGCTGAGAAAGATTGACCGGAACCTTGCGGCTATGGACCGGGGCTGGCCTGCCGCTGATATGACATTTCTGGATCAGCTTGAGCTGGTGATGGGAAATCTGAAGGATATTTCAGAGAATAAACTGAAGAAATATACCGCGGAGGAGAAGAAAGCGGCGAAAAGCATCCTCAGCAGCATCAAGAAGCCCTATCAGGCTATTATGACAAAGGAAATTCATTCTCCGGAGGAGAGAATGGAGCTTCTGAATAATCTCATGGATCCGATCAAAAAGTACGCCGAGCTGGAAGAGGCATTCCGGGGAAGACAGTATAATTCTTCCAGACGGCAGCAGGGAAAATCTTCCATTTCCTGGCTTTTTGATGATGCGAAGAGCCGGATGGTCTTCCGAAATGAGGTAGGGAAGAACCGGAGCACTGAGGAGGCAGCAAAGGGAACAATTGTTACGGATCTCAAAGATGAAATCCTTTATGTATATCCGATGTTATCCAATGAGGAACAGGCATATTTGGCCGGCATTGAGGAGTTTCAGATGCTTTCCGGTATGGGGGATGTACAGAACAATCCTCTGAATGCTGCTGTTACAGTGGAGCAAAATGCGCCGTTTCAGATAGAAAAAACCCAGGCCTCCATGCCGGCTACACCGATTCTGAATCAGGAAAACATGGAAGCGGTGAACGGAAAGATCCGAAGTCTGGCGAAAAAAATGGAAGCCATGATAAAGGAAAACGTTGGCGAGGACGAAATCGGCGAAAAGATGATGGCGTTCTATAAGGCAAACGTTTTTAGTAAAATGGAGAGGGCTTCGAAGGGATATTCTGAAACAGCTCTGGCCTATCTTTCTCCCATGGCTGTCGGAACGCAGGCATTCCAGGGACTGATAGATGCCGGGCTTTCCAATGATGCACTCAGAAACAAAATGAAGAAGTGGGGAACAAAGTTCCCGATTTACGATCTTACGATCGAGTGCGGAAAGCAGACAGATACTTTTGTTGATTATTTCGAGGAGAAGAAAAAGAACGGCGGCAAGCTGTCCCCGGAACGGGAAAACTTTTACCGGCAGAAGATATACGACCAGATCACAGCGATTTCGCCGCTTTACAGCAAGGTATGTGCGGCAGGGGAGAAAGCGGAGCTGACTGAATTGATCAAGACGGAACGCGTATTAATGGAGGAAGCCTTCCATATGCATCCGCTGGCGTCCCGCGGAAGCATGGTGCTGTCCAGCACGCTGGAAACCTATAAGGCCGGGCTGGAAAACGGATGGGGGCTCGATGATCTTCCGGCGCTCACGGCATTCCATTACATGATGAGCATCATAGAGAAGAACTCTCTTTATAACAGCAGTACATCGCTTAAGAATCTGGTACGCAAAGATCCGCAGACCTTCCGGAGCCCGGAAGAAAAAGAAGTGTTTGATAAGATGCAGATTCTTTACCGAAAGATGAAATATACACCGCTTCAGACTGCGGAGCAGAGGAAAGAATATCTGGAGCAGATGGATCAGGTGGTTCAGGAAGGAATTCAGAAGCACGTCTTTTCGGAGGACGGCGTGAAGCTGAGTTCGCAAACCGGTGTATCCTATTACAGACAGTGCCGGGCACAGATGTATGACAGGGACATTCAGGTTGCAAGAGGCAAGGCAAATGCGACCCTCAAACCGATGAAGTTCAGCGAGGACAGAAAGCTGGAAGGCATCATGACTGATCTGAACGCACGCCGGACGGATCTTTGGTTCAGCAGCGAAAATGAGAAGCATAAGAACCTTCGTGTGGCAATGGAGGAGACGCAGAAATTCCTGAGAGAGTCTCGGGAAGGCCATTCGCCGGAAAGTCGCATGAAGTATCTGGAAACCTACCTGAATAAATTGGATACCGTGCAGCATACTTCCAGGCTTTATCAGGAAAAGCGTGCCGGGGCATCCTCCCGGGGCGGCAAGCAGAGACTTCTGGGGGCCAGAGAGGCTTCCGAATTTGTGGAGAGAGAAAAGCTTACCATTCTGGAAAAGGTGAATGCCGTTACCGGAAATCACTATGAATCCATTGATGAATTCCGCATGATTGTTGCCGTGCAAAAAAAGCAGAAAGCACAGGATACCCTTCGGAACATGCAGGCAATGCCGCGCGATGCAGAAGGAAAGAAGCAGATGACCGATCTGGTCGCAGACCTTGTGGTAGGCGTGATCGCAGCGGCATCGGATACACCCGGTTACAAGACCTTTACAGAGCTGGGGCTGGAGGGCTTTAAGAAAGAAATCCTGAAGAATTCCGATTTTAAGAACCTTCTCAAAGACTGCATGCGGGACCGGACCATGACGCCGGAACGACTGGCAAACGGACTCCGCGGCGAAAATGTGCAGGCGAGATTGGAAAGAATTAAGAGTACTTTCGGCACGAAGGAGGCAGCTGCCCAGACGAAGGCGGACGCGAAGCAGGCTATAGAAGCGAGAAAGACACAGGAAAGACTGGACAAGGCTGCGGCGAGAGAGGCAAAACTCAGAGCCGAAAGACTCGAAAAGGGAAGGCTGGAACGCGAAAGACGGGAAAAGGAAAGACAGATGAAAAGGACGAACATAAAGAAATAAGCATATACTGTTTCACGGGCCGGTGCATGGTTTTAGGATCCCTGTGCCGGCTTCCTGTTTGTGTATGGATCAGAGGAGGAAGGATGAACAGAAATACTCTGAAATATATCGCAGTAGTCGCTATGCTGCTGGATCATATCGGTATGTTCTTTGTGCCGATCACGACACTGCCCGGTATGCTGCTGCGGGTGGTCGGGCGGCTTACCGCACCGATCATGTGCTTCTTTCTGGCTGAGGGCTTTCGGCATACCTCTTCCCGAAAAAAGTATGGCCTTCGGCTACTGGTTTTCGGCCTGATATCCCAGATTCCTTACGCACTGGCGCATTACGGAACACTGCTGAAACTCGATTTCAACATGATCCTGACGCTGTTTCTGTCGTTCCTGATCCTTCTGGTATGGGACGATATGAAGGGGGATCCGCGGCAGATTCCGGCAATTGTCATTCTGCTGATTATGAGCAACTGGTGTGACTGGGGCCTCATCGGGCCGATGTTTACGCTGGCCTTTTACATCTGCGGGGATAACCGTCAGCAGCAGGCAAAGGTGTACAGCATTCTGGCCGGTATGATGGTCCTGATGGATGTGATCGTGATGGTGACGAGCGGAAATCATTGGTACGGGGAGCTCTGGCAGCTCGGCCTCTATCTTTTCTTACCGTTTCTTTTCCTCTATAACGGAGAAGGCGGGAGCCGCCATCCCTTCCACAAGTGGTTTTTCTATGTGGTTTATCCGCTGCACCTGCTGATCATCTTTTTTATAAAATAGAATTCAATGAATTTGTCACTAAATAATCGGCAGGCACGAATTTGAGAATCTGTTCAGGACACTGCTCGCGCACGAACACGGGCGCCCCTAGCAGTGCTAAGTTCTCGCGTCGCCCACGCCAGCGTGTGCTCGCGAATCACTAAGCGCTGCATGCACGCAATTCGAAGAATTGTGTGTCTGCCGAAGGCAGATGCGTTCTGCATCGCAGAACCAAGACTTGCGTAGCA
>CACYDN010000125.1 GCA_902773185.1 uncultured Lachnospiraceae bacterium
GATACGTCTCGCCATGGACATAAAAAGCGCTGCGGAAATTCCCTTCCCGGAGACATCGCCGATCACAAAACCGACTTTTCCCTGTCCCAGACCGAAAACATCGTAGAAATCACCGCCAACCTCCTGTGCCGGCTGCATGACGGCATAGACCGAACAGCCGCGCCCGATATATTCCTTTGCAGGTGGTACCATACCGTTTTGGATTCGCCTGGCTACATCCAGCTGAACATCCGCCTGAACCTTTTCCGCCGTGAGCTGTTTCACATCGGAAATATACCCCGTCAGTTCCTCTGCCATCTTCTCGAAGGAAGCTTCCATATCCGTAATCTCATCCCGGATGATATGCTTCTTTCCAACCGAATCTATCGTTCTGTTTTCCGCAAAGCCTTCCATCCGAACTGACAGTTTACCGAGCGGTTTCAGAACCCATAATCGAATGAGGATGATCATCAAAATAAAGGCAACCAGAGATACAGCACATCCCATGATGAGCAGATAGTTATCATCCTTCTGCATCTGACTGTATATCATGTCCATATCACAATCCGCACCGATCATGTATATTTCGCCGTCTTTTTCACCCAGCTTGATCACACAGGTGCATACATGCCCATACTCATTATCTTCAACGGAAAGGACACCGCTGTTATCTCCTTCCAGCACCGCAATTTCATTATCCGTAAGTGGATTTGCATCATCCACACCGACAAAATCCGCCTCAATCTTCTCCTGTAAGCTTTCCTCCGCTACAACAATAAAATAATAATGCCTGACATAATTCTTATCGAATTTATACAGATACAGGTATTTCAGATTGAGCCCGCGGCAGACATCACGGCCAATGGTGTTGCTCAGGTAAACCGACTCGATTCGATCCTCATCCAAAGCCTCCAGCGGATAATCTATATTAATAAAATAATCTCGCAGCACAAAGCAGCCATGCCTTGCTATTTCTCCACCCTCCTCCATTGCTTTGGACATCCGGTAATCATGCGTAGCATAATTGACAACGGCAAAGGAGATGACAATGGCAAACAGAAGAACAATGGATATTTTGACTGTCAGTCTGATTCTGAAACGATCATCCGGTTCACTTTTCTTCTTTTTCATCTTCTCTTATCTTTTCTATCGATCACTTGTACACCGATAAATTCTATACTGTCACAATCACTCCACATAATCCAGCAAATCCGTAAAGTAGCATACTGCCATCTCGTGCATCTCATCCGACTGAAGCAGCGTCAGGATGATCTGCAGCTGTTTTTTACTATACTGCGGCAGCTCCGCCGTTCCGTAAAAGCCCTGCAGAAACCTTGTAATAAATCTACGGCTGACATCACAGTTTTCGCGGAGAAAAATATCATTTGCCTCCGGGTCTCCCGCGAGAAGTCGGTCATGAAGAATAGACCGTTCCTCATAACCGGAAAGATCCGGATCATCTTCATATTCACAGCCGATTTCCGTCCGGCGCACCACATGCTTTTCCAGCTCATATCCTTCCTTCGTAAAAGAGAAATTCAAAAGCATGCCATGTGCGAGATGTTCGTTATTTTTTTTGGCCAGATTAAAGCAGAAGTTTCCCTGTCCGTAAATAAGCAGAGAATCCTTATAGCGCTCTTCTTCCCCGATGGCATGGGTATGCTGGGAAATCAGAATATCCGCGCCGGCATCCGCCATACGATGAAACCTCTCGCGGATGAGCGGCGTATTATAAAACGTGGATTCCGCTCCGCCATGATAGAGAACCACCAGATGATCACATTCTTTTTTCAGCTCCCGAAGCTCGGCGAGAACAGGCGCCTCATCATAGATATGCGCCCCCGGAGAAGTCTCCGTCGCACCGTTAAAGAAGAACTCGGTTACATTATACAGGATAACGCGAACCCCTTTTTCTTCGATTCGAATGTGTGTCTTCATATGGGAAAGATCACTGCCGGAGCCGAAATGAACAATTCCGAGTTGATCCAGAGCTTCCGTATACTCCCGGTAACCGGTCGGTCCGCCATCCATCGTATGGGTATTGCCGAGTGTCACAGCGTGAATTCCCAGTTTTTGCAGAGCAGATAAACATGACGTACTTGCTGTCACAGTAGGTCCAACCTTACTGATCTTTTCCGGATGATCCGCCATGCAGCCCTCCGGATTGCAGACGGAATAATCCGCCTCCGCGAAAAGCTGCACGACCTTTTTGCCGAAAAGCGCTTCCGTATCGCCCGCTTTAAATAATTCCCGGTTCGATTCCACGGGAAACACATCGCCCGCAATTAGTAGTTTTAGAGATTCACTATTTAACATCATCCGACACCTCCTTATACATCGGTGTCTTTCCGCCGGCCTGATTCGATATCGGTGCTTCTGTGGAATAAACAACCTTTACGCCATCCGCACCGGATTCCCGGAAATAGCCCAAAAGCTTATCCGCGAGCCCGCTGAGCACCGCATCCGGCTCAGAATCCGCCGCAACTACGCCGCGAACCTCCATCGTATCCGCATCCTTTTTCAGGAACTGGTAGCTGCAGAGCCCCTCCTGGAATTTAGCCTTTACTTCAAGCGCCTTTGTGGTAAACTTCTTTCCACCCAGCGTAAAGGAATCCCACACTCTTCCGCGGATATCCAGTACGGGACGGTTATAGCACGGATAGTCCTCCCGATGGATTCGTACGGAATCACTGACATAATAGCGGATGATCGGCTGCACATAATTTGTAAGATCCGTAACCAGAATGCCGGAGGAATACTCGGAAGAATCCCCTACAGGCTGCCGGTTTTCATCCACGGGTTCCACAATGATCCAGTCTTCATTGATGTGCAGGTGGGGACAGTCGTGTGTCATGGCAATCTCCCCGCCTTCCGTCATGCAGTAATTATTGAGGATCGGAACACCAAACACATCATGGACTCTGTGATAGCTTTCCTCCGTCAGAAGCTCCGCCGAAGAAAGAATCAGCTTCAGAGGAATATCCAAAGTTCCCTTCAGCTTTTCCTCAGCTAGCATGACCAGAACCGGCGGATAGGCCACAATGATCTCCGGCTGAAAGCTGTTCAGCTTCTCTACAGTCACGTCAATACTGTCCGTAATCGGAAATGCTGCGATATTCTCCTCAAACCCGGGACGCAGCCGTTTCATTTTCAGATAAGAGCCGTAGCTGGAAGCGGAATTGGAAATATGCACCAGGAACACGGTCTTATGCTTTGAATGATCGAAAAGCCCCGGCGTAAGTCCATAGAACAGGCGGTTCCGGAGAAGCGCCCCGTGGATTTTATTGTGATAATCATCCCTGACCATAGGAAGCGGATTTCCGGTAGATCCGGACGTCTGCAGAGCCGTATACTTTCCGAGAAGGAGGGATGTATCCGAAGGGTCTCTGGCGAGATAGGTACGCACAATCTCCTCTTTGAGC
>CACYDN010000126.1 GCA_902773185.1 uncultured Lachnospiraceae bacterium
AGGATTTAATCCCCCTACTCGATGATGCGGGCTCGTCAAACAGGATACCACATAAATGTGTATCCTGATGACTCGCCTTCGCACAAAGAAAACGCCCCGGCATAAACCAGGGCGTAACAAATGCATCGTAAGTATGCTCTGCTTCTTCCATCCAGACTGTACTGTCGGCTCCGGAATTACACCGGATCATGTGTCATCCGTACAACGTTTTTTCATGAACAAACCATCCGAAACGATGTACCTGGCACTCGCGGGCTAAACCGCCGGTCGGGAACTTCCCCCTGCCCTGAAGCGAATATAATATAGAATTTTAATCCTCGGTCTTGCCGATGGAAAGGAAGCCGCCTTCATTTGCTTTCAGCAGGACGGAAAGACCGATGTCTCTTCTGTTTCCATCCGTAGCTACGTAAATCTCACCCGTTTCAACAAGGGACTTGGCAATCTTCGTTACTTCACCCTTGAAGGAGATCATCTGCCGTCTGTCACGGGAGGACAGCTTAAACAGATACTGATTCTTGGAGCTGATCATGAGAATGCTGAAGGAGAATACATTATCCTTCTGCTCCTTCATACCGGAACCGATCATCCGGGAGTTTGCAATGATGACATCTGCATTCTCATCCGGCAGATATTCGGAAAGGATCAGCTTGTAGATCTTCAGATAATCCTCTTCGGATTCAACCTTAACCGGAAGCTCCGCTACCGCAAATTCGATTACGGAATCCGCCAGCTTAATGGTACCGCCGTCATCGTTAATTGTCGCACTGCACTCACGCGGTACAAGCAAACGGAAGAACTTATTCTCGATAACCTTTGTATCGTGTGTAGGCTCTTTGATGACAAGATCCGGATAGGTTTTCTCCATCTTGAACATGGAGATGATTGCCGCATCATCGCCACCTTCGGCCTGCTCCATAAGAGCTTCGTAGAGTTCGCTGATCTGCGGTGTTCTGTATTTGACCTTCTCGGTAACCTTTTCCACAGCGGGTACATAAGCCATCTTGGCATTTTCCAGATAAAGCTGGATCAGCTCTTCCTCTGTCGCACCCTTTGACTCCTTATACTGGATTACCTTGAACAGATTCTCCTTATCAAAGCCGTCATACTGCTTGTCGTAAGCTTTTTCAAAATAGATCAGACTCTTCTTCTCGCCCTCATAGGTCGGAGAAGCTTCCTGACGTTCGTAAATCTTACCCAGCTCATAGGCCGCCTGCGTGCTGCCGAGACCAAGTGCTTCCAGGAAAGCCTTCTCAATCTCATAATCGCTGGAAATATAGAATACCTGTGCCTGCTTCATCAGGGCAACCTTCAGAGCCGTTGCACCGGAACCGGCCTTTACGGCACGCTCCCACTTCTCGCAGGCTGACTGCAGATTTTCCCCATGCAGATCCTTGATATCCTTAATGTAGGCATCCGCCTCAATAATACCGTTCTTCTGTGCTTCCTGGAAGTACCGGAGCGCCTTATCTCCGTCACGTCCGGAACGAAGAAGTCCGTAATAGTAGAACCGGCCCAGATAGAAGGGAACACGCTTGTGGCCCAGACGATAAGCATCCTCGTACCAGTTGAGCGCTTTCATGTAATCTTTCCGTTCCTGATCATAGATGTTACCGATCAGGAAAGCAAGATCCGGATCCTTTGTTGCTTCAAACAGCTGCTGTGCGTAGCTGATGGTCTTATCAATATCACGATACGGAGAATCCGGATCGTAGTAAAGATCGATGAGCAGATAACTTGCTTTGATGGAGCCGAGCTTCAGCGCCTGCTTTGCCGCGTTCATGGCACCCTCGTAATCCTCCAGGTAATAGCAATATACCGCCTCACTGTAATACTGATTGTCTTTTCTGTTAAGGCTCTGGTCACTGACACGCGTCGGCGCAACGAACGCAAAGGAGTTTGCCGTTTCGAAGATGATTTCCTCGTACTGCTCTATGATCTCCATGGTTGCGCAGACGAACCGCATGCAGGCCAGGCGACGTCCGTTGTAGAAGGCAAAGGTCACGATACCCTTATCCATGGCCTTATGGTAGAACGTCGTACAGATACCGTCCGAATACTCTGTAATATAGGACTTCAGCGTCAGCTCTTCTTCAAAAGCATCGTTGCAGTATCTGAGGTAATTCTCGAGTGTTTTTTTGGAGTCTCTCGGGATACTGTCATAGGAGACATACATCTCGAAATCCTTATAAGTCATGCTGGGTGCATAATACTCTTCATCGGTCTCTTCGTTGATGGTCTTCACCCAGTCCTTCGGAAGCTTATGGATATAACCGTCCACCTGGTTGTGTACATAGGTGTATTGATACTGAAGCTTGGCGGGATCGATGGCCTTGTAGCGGGGCTCCTTGCCCTTTTCCTTCCGCTTCTCCGCAATCTCCGTGTAGAGACGATCCTTCTCCTCAAACTCGATGGAATCGGTATGCTTCATCGCATAATCCACACGTTCGAAAGCAGCCTTTGCTTTTTCATCTCCCTGAACAGAGAGTTTTTCATACCAGGATTTTGCCCGCTCCAGATCGACCGGAACGACAAATTCACTTCGGTTTCCGTATTCATCCACACGGGAAAGACCGTTTTCATAGATGGAACCGAGGTTCATATAGGCAGGTTTGATACCGGCAACCGCGGCCTTCTCAAAGAAGGTGATCGCCTTGGAGAAATTCTGCGCTTCCAGATACATCTTTGCCACACGGTAGATGGAATCGCCATCGTTGGTCAGATTGGCATATTTTTCCAGATAACCGGCAGCCTTGCCAACATTTTTCTCCGTCTTCGAGTTCTTGTAGGCACCGTTCTCGTAGTATTCCACGATCACCAAAATAGCATCAAGACCCAGCTGTTTATACTGGGCATCGTTGATGCCGATATCGATAATACCTTCGAGAATCTTAACGCCGTCCTCGCCGTTGTCATTCTCAAAATAGTTCATGGCCTTGTCATACTGAAGCTCAACCGTACTCTTGCTGGACTTTTTCTGACCGCCGAACATATTTTTCAAACTACTGAACAGACCCATAGGACCCTTATACCTCCGCCATTCAAGTTATGTGTACATGACACAGAGTAATTGTAACACACTTGAAAAACCATAGCAAGAAAAAAGCTATGTAAACTACGCGACA
>CACYDN010000127.1 GCA_902773185.1 uncultured Lachnospiraceae bacterium
CGGCCCACAGGTCTTCCGGAAAAGGTCTCCGTGCAGTGGTCCAACGGAGATGAAACAGAAGAAAATGTATCCTGGACAACCATCTCCACATCAAGCTATGCGCAGGCGGGAAGCTTTACCGTAACCGGTGTGGTGGATAATACCAGTATGAAAGCAAGCCAGACCATCAATGTTGTGGATCCCAAGGTGACGGGCATCCGATGGATCGAAGGGAAAATTCCCCGGTCAACCTATATTGAAGGGCAGGATTTGGAACTATCCGACGTGATGTTCATTGCGGATTTTGAGGATGGTTCGACGGAAAATGTTCCGACGACGGATCTCATTATCACCGGCTACGATCCGTACAAGATCGGTTCGCAGAGTGTGAAGTTCAATTATGAGCGGGACGGCATGCACTCCCAGACGCTTGCCGTGATGATACGCGAAAAGCGTCTCTCTGATGTCGTTTGGGATACCTATCCCACAAAGCTTGCTTATGTGGAGGGCCAGGCGCTTGACATCAGCGGCGGTAAGGTCAAGCTGATCTACGACAACGACACCTTCGAATATGAGGACGTGGATAACACCATGTTGCCGGGGGTAACGATTCTGGAGTGGACCGGTTCCTATGATGTGACCTTCATTTACCATGATACGATAACCGATGCGGATTTTGAATGTCCGTTTTCCGTCACAGTGGAAGAAAGAAATCCGGCTTCTCTTACCGTTACATCGAGTCCTTCCAAAACGGAATATGTGGAAGGGGATTCTGTGGATCTTGCGGGCGGAATGCTGCAGATTCTGTATAATGACGGAACAACGGAGAACATATCCATGACGGCCGGAAACGTTAAGGTTTCTCCGGTTACCAATACCCCGGGACAGCAGACCGTCCGCGTCTATGTCCTGACGACAGATGAGGAAGAGGTCGCAGTGGAATTTACCGTTTCCTTCCGGGAAAAGCGCGTGGTAGAAGCTGCATCGTCCGAAGTCATCTGGGGCAGCGGTAAGGATTATGAAATTACATGTCAGGATGCGGATCTTTTGCAGGAAATCCTGCTGGATGGTCAGGCTCTTCCGGCGGAAGCATATACCGTGGAGGATGGAAAAATCACTCTGACGGACGCATTTCTCAGGACGCTTTCCTATGGAAACCATTCGATCACGCTCTCCTGGGAGGATGAAACCCAGACGATGGGATTTTCCTCGGCATGGCCCTTTACCGATGTGAAGGTTCGTCCCGGCAACTGGGCGTATGATGGCATTCTCTATGTTTATTCCCATGGAATCATGACCGGCGATGCGGACCGGGACGGTGACGGCTATACGACCTTCAATCCGAAGGGGGAGATTACCCGTGGAGAGTTTATTACCACGCTGTACCGGATGGATGGCGAAAAGGCGGTAGAAGGGAATATGCCCTTTACCGACGTAAAAGCAAATAAGTTTTATTATCATTCAATCCTTTGGGCATATCATAACGGGATTACAACAGGCACCGGTGCAACCACCTTTAGTCCCAAGGATAATATTACCAGACAAGATATGGCTGTACTGAT
Organism: uncultured Lachnospiraceae bacterium; assembly: GCA_902773185.1. Lineage (GTDB taxonomy): Bacteria > Bacillota > Clostridia > Lachnospirales > Lachnospiraceae > Eubacterium_Q. Next base: position 1,542 of record CACYDN010000127.1, read on the forward strand.
GATGCGTTTTGCAAATTATATGGGCTATGATACCGGCAAAAGGGAAAATATCAGGAATATGCCTGATTACGCAAAAGTAAAATCCTATGCGAGGGATGCGTTTTCCTGGGCAAATGCAGAGGGTATCATAACCGGTAAGGAAATAAACGGACAGAAGTACCTTGATCCGAGGGCCAATGCAACGCGGCAGGAATGTGCGACGATCATCATGCGGTTTATGAAGCGGTATGTGGGCGAATAATCCGGACAGGGTGTTACGGATTTGTCAGACAGAAAAGGTATATCGGCAGCAGGAGTAATGCCGGCTGTACAAAAGGAGTGTGAGACAGGAATATGATTCGGGAAATCGGAAGAGCAAAAGTGAATCTGGCTCTGGACATTGTCGGGCAGAGAGATGACGGCTATCATCTGGTACGGATGGTGATGCATTCGGTGGGAATAGAAGATGTGCTGGAAATATCTCTTACGGAAAATGAAGGAGAAATCCTTCTCGAACCCAAGACTGCTTTGCCGGAGGATGATGCAAAGGAAGCCGGCACAGAGGAAGCAAATAAGGCGCCGCTTTCCTATGGTGAGGATAATCTGATCGTAAAAGCGGGCAGACTTCTGTTCCGGGAGGCGGAGAAACGCGGCGGTGAAGCTGCGGAAAAGCTTCGGGGGAAGGGCGTGCATATTTTCCTTGAAAAGAATATTCCGCTCCAGGCGGGGATGGCAGGCGGCAGCACGGATTGCGCGGCGGCCCTCCGGGGAATCAACCGGATTCTGGAACTGGACTTTACCGAGGACGAGCTGTGTACTTTCGGCGCGATGCTTGGGGCGGATGTCCCCTTCTGTATCAAGGGAGGAACGGCGCTTTCGGAGGGAATCGGCGAAATCCTGACACCGCTTCCTTCGCTGCCTGAGTCGGTTATGTTGATTGCTAAGCCCACGGCCGGCATTTCGACACCGGCCGCCTACAAAGGTTATGATGAGCTGATGAAAAAAGCGGAGGCCGGGGAATTGCCTTTTCCGAAACGCCCTGACCTTGAAGGGATGATTCAAAGCCTCCGGGAAGGAAACCTGCAAGGCGTTGCGGGTGCCATGGGAAATGTTCTGGAGCCTGTGACGAGTCCGCTTTGCCCGGAAATCGCAAAGCTGGAAGAGGAAATGCTTGCGGCGGGTGCTATCGGGGCGCAGATGTCCGGCAGCGGTCCGACGGTATTTGGTATATTTGCCAACGCAGAAGACGCGTGGAAGACGGCAGAGAAGTTGTCGGAGATGAACCTGGCAGAATCCATTTTCGTTGTATGAGCTTGGTAAATGGTTCGGATAGAAAAGTGATTCGCAGGAAAAAAATAATTCGGTAACGGAAAACAAAGCCGGTGAGAGAATCGGCGGGTGAGGAGTTAAAGGAATGGATGATGAAATCCGTGATGAAGTGATCCGGGAAAGGCAGAGAAGAAAAGAGGCGGCCATCCGGCGGAAAAGAAAACGGGTGATCAGGGCCATCGTGGCAGTGCTGATCGTATTCTTAGCGGCGGGGGCGCTGATCGGCGGAGATATTCTCTGGAAAAGATGGAAAAAGGAAAAGGCGGACCGAAAGGCGGAAAAAGCCAGACAGACGGCGCAGGCGGAAAAGGAAACGGTGCTTTCCATCAGCGGTTCACTGGATGAAGAAAAAACGGAGAACGTGACGGAGGTGGCTTCGCCGTCGGAACCCGAAACCGAAGCAACGACGGAGGAAGCAAAGGAATTTACCATCGACATGACCTTTGTCGGAGACTGCTGCATGGGTACCGACAGCGGTGCCTATTACGAGGGCTGCATGACCTGGTGCATGGACAATTATCCGAACACATATTTCTTTGATGAGGTCCGATATATCTTTGAACAGGATGATTTCACCCTGGCCAATTGTGAGGGGGTCCTTACAGATCGGGAGGATCTTCCCATGCGCGATAAGGGCGGACCCGGCTACTGGTTCCGGTCAGCCGCCAAGAATGCAAACATCTTTGCGGTGAGCTCGATCGAAAAGGTATCCATTGATAACAACCATTCCCATGATTATCTGGAGGAGGGGTTTGAGGATACCAAAAAGGCACTGGATGCGGCAGGTATTGATTGGGGTTACAAGGAAAAAATCCTCTACTACGAGAAGGAAGGCTTCAAAATCGCCATCGTCTGCACCTCCTGTTACGGAGATGAATACGAGGTGGAGGATACCCTCACCTGGCTGGAGGATGCCAAGAAGAACAGCGATTATCAGATCGTCTACATGCATGGAGGTTCGGAGGGGGTATTTGAGCCGGATTACTGGAAGATCGATGCCATGCATCGGTTCGTGGATGCCGGCGCGGATCTCGTGATCGGACATCATCCCCATGTACTTCAGCCGAAGGAGGTCTATAACGGTGTGACGATCATCTATTCGCTTGGTAACTTTTGCTTTGGCGGAAATGATTATCCGAACCGTTATACCGCCATTTACAAGTATATTCTGACGATAAAGGGAAAAGAAATCTTAGACCAGTCGGATCTGTTCATCCCCTGCTATGTTTTCACCGGCGGCTATAACAACTGGCAGCCGGACGTGATCGAGGACGAAGAGGATAAGCAGATGGTCATTGATTTCATGAACGGAGAAATCGACTCTCTGCCGCAGTAACAAATCGGGAGTAATACATGAAAAAAGGAATTTTTATCACAATGGAAGGCCCGGATGGTGCCGGCAAAACGACACAGATCGAGCTTCTCCGGGACTGGCTCGAGGAGCAGGACTATGAGGTCATTCTGACCAGGGAGCCGGGCGGAACGCGCATCAGTGAGGATGTGCGCCGTATCATCCTGAATCCGGACTATAAAGAAATGGATGCCATGACGGAGCTTTTGCTCTATACGGCAGCCCGGGCACAGCTCGTGGCGGAGGTGATCGGCCCGGCCATCGAGAGCGGAAAAGCCGTGATCTCAGACCGTTTCATCGATTCTACCGTAGTCTATCAGGGGATTGCGCGGGGGCTCGGCATTGAAAGGGTATATGAAATCAACGCGCACGCAATCGGTCCGTATATGCCGGATGTGACCTTCCTGCTGGATCTTTCGGCAGAAGAGGGACTGCGGAGGAAAAAAGCGCAGGCTGAGCTGGACCGGATGGAGGCGGAGGGATTGGAATTTCACCGTCTCGTTGCGGAGGGGTACCGCAGTCTGGCGGACAGAAACCCGAAAAGAATAAAGAAGGTGGATGCGACTTTACCGAAAGAGGTCATCTGTGATATGATAAAGGGTGAGGTCAGGAGCTGTATGGAACCTTAAAGCTTGTATGGAGGTGGTATGATGGATTTTTGCCAGATTATCGGACATGAAGATATCATCAGTTTTTTCAAGAGAAGCATAGAGAGTGACCACATCGGTCATGCGTATATTCTCAGCGGCGAAGAGGGGAGCGGCAAGAAGATGCTTGCCGGGTGCTTCGCCAAAACGCTGCAGTGCCGGGAAGAACTAACGGACAGCTGCAACGAATGTCAATCCTGCCAGCAGGCAGATTCCGGCAATCATCCGGACATCATCTGGGTAACGCACGAGAAGCCGGGCGTCATATCGGTAGATGAAATACGCGAGCAGGTTGTTACCTCCATGGAGATTAAACCGTATAGCTCGAAATATAAGATCTACATCATAGATGAGGCGGAAAAGATGAACCAGCAGGCACAGAATGCCCTGCTGAAGACCATTGAGGAGCCGCCGGCTTACGGAATCGTGATCCTTCTTACGGTTTCGCCGGAACGGTTGCTGCAGACCATCCGGTCGCGCTGTGTTCTTCTTTCCACCAAACCGGTCAGGGAGCGGGATATCCGGGATTATCTTGTTTCCACTTACGGAACGGACGAGAAGCAGACCGAACTCTGTGTGGAATATGCTGCGGGAAATCTGGGAAAGGCCATCCGGCTGGCAACCAATGAGGATTACCGGAATATCGTTCAGTCCGTGATCAATCTCGAAAAAGAGATTTATGACATGGACATGGAGGATATTGCCGCAGCCATCGAGCACTGCAGCACATGGAAGATGGAAATCGGCGAGTATCTGGATCTGATGATGGTCTGGTACCGGGATATCCTTGTGCTGAAGGTGACGGGCAAACCCGATCGGATCGTGTTCAAAGAACAGTATTCCGTTATGAAAGAGCAGGCCAAGTACCTGTCCTTTAATGAGCTGGAGGATAAATCCAGAGCAATCGAAAACGCAAAGGTCCGGATCCGCGCCAATGCGCATCTGGAGGATGTTATGCGCCTCCTGATCCTGACCCTGAAGGAGATATAGTATGAATGAAGTGATCGGCGTTCGGTTTCGGCTGAACGGCAAGATGTATTATTTTGATCCGGGAGATCTTCCGGTCCGGCTGGGCAGCCGGGTGATCGTGGAAACTTCCCATGGCATTGAACTCGGTAAAACAGTCATGGAACGGAAAAGCGTGGATGAGCTGCAGGTGATCGGCGAGCTTCGTCCGGTTGTCCGCCTGGCCACACAAGAGGACGAAGACCATTTCCGTGACAACCAGGAAAAATCCAGAAAGGCGTACAGAATCTGCCAGGAAAAGATCCGGGCAAGAAACCTGGATATGAAGCTGATCTCGGCTGACTATTCCTTTGACAATTCCAAGCTGCTCTTTTTCTTTACGGCAGACGGCCGCGTGGACTTCCGCGAGCTGGTGCGGGATCTTGCATCGGCGTTCCATACCCGGATCGAACTCCGGCAGGTGGGAATCCGGGATGAGGCAAGAATCTGCGGCGGTATGGGCATGTGCGGGCGCGAGCTTTGCTGCCATGCGTATCTTTCCGAATTTGCACCGGTTTCGATCAAGATGGCGAAGGAACAGAATCTGTCACTCAATCCGTCCAAGATTTCGGGCGTGTGCGGCAGACTCATGTGCTGTCTGAAGAATGAAGAGGAAACCTACGAATATCTGAATGCCAATCTGCCGAAGAATGGCGAAATCGTAACAACCTTTGATGGAATCACCGGTGAAGTGACCGGTGTGAATGTTCTGCGTCAGACCGTTCGACTTATGGTGACGGATGATGACGATACCCGCGAGATTCTGGAACGAAAGGTAGAGGAAATTGCCGGTCACGGCAGAAAGCCGAAGCAAAAACCTGCGGAGCAGCCGCTTCCCCGGGAAAATGAACCGGAATCAAAGGAAGAAGAAAGCGGACGCGTAAGACTCAGGAGCCGCGGTCCCGAAAACAGTGAACAGGAAGCGCAGGGCGGGAAGAACGAGCCGCGGCGGCGTGACCACCGGGGCGAGAATCGTTTCGAGAATAAAAAAGATAACAGGAACGAGAACAGAAAAGAAAACCGGAACGATCATCGGAATGATCACCGCAGCGATAATCGGAACGAAAACCGGCGGGAAAACAAAAACGAGAACCGGAACGATAATCGGAGTGATAGCCGGCAGAACCACCATAATCATCACCAGAATCATAATATGAAGCATAACGGCGGAAGACCGGATAAGGGCGGTCATCCCGGAAATAACGGACAGCCGGGTGCCGGCAATGCGCAGGACGCAAACCGCAGAAATAATCACCGGCGGCGGAGAAAGCCGGAGAATAATGAGTAACATGGAAAAGATGGAACTGCATCAGCCGGAGGAATTGCTTCAGCCCGGTGAAAGGCTGGATGATCTATGCTGCGGCGGCTTTCGGATCATTCAGGATCCGGAGAATTTCTGCTTTGGGATGGATGCGGTCCTCCTGGCAAACTTTACGGAAAAAACGGATGGCCGGATTATTGATCTGGGCACCGGGAACGGGGTCATTCCACTGCTCCTTTGTGCGAAGGGAAGAGGAAGGGATTATACCGGGCTGGAGCTTATGCCGGGCCCCTATGACCGCGCCAGGCGCAGCGTGATTCTGAATGGCGCCGAGGACAGCATCACCATGCTGCAGGGAGATATCCGGAAGGTGAAGGAACTCTTTTCTCCAGGCTCCTTTCAGACGGTGGTCAGCAATCCGCCCTACATCAGCGGCGGGAGCGGCCTTATGAATGCAAACAGGGAGAAATGTGTGGCAAGGCATGAAATCGAAGTGACGCTTCCGGAAATCTGCCGTGCCGCAGCGTATCTTCTGCCGGAAAAGGGCAGCTTCTGCATGGTCCATAAGCCCTTCCGTCTGCCGGAAATCTTCCGGCTTCTGGGCGAGAACGGATTGGAACCCAAGCGGATGCGGCTTGTGCAGCCGAAAAAAGACAAGGCACCGAATATGGTGCTCATAGAGGCCGTGAAAGGCGCGGGTCCCGAGCTTCGGGTTCTGCCGGCACTGGTTATCTATGATGAAGAAGGACAATATACACCGGAGGCGAAGGCCTCCTACGGAGGGTAAAGCAATCAGACGCTCTTATTTATCAAGATTGACAGAGGATCTCATCTGGTCCGGCGTGAACGCTGCTTCCGGGAACGGAAACCGGAACGGAAATGCAAACACGAACAGTGGCAATACGATCCAGTCGGATGAGGAACTGAGACAGGAAGTAAACAAATTCCGTGGCATGTTGAACGAAAGCCGCGGCTTTTTGCCGCGCTATGAGGACAGCTGGCCGGGCGAGTACGGCGATCTGTTCTATTCCGTGTGCGATGATGTGATGCGGATCGGTTTTCTCATCGCGGCATCCGATGGTGTGGTTGAAGTCTGCGAGCTTCAGCTCTATCGGTACTGCTTCCAGGTTAACATGGATTACAATATTCTGGCCCGGAGCTACGGTCTGGATTATTCATCAGAAGACAGCGCGCTTCATAAGATACCCAAAACGGTGCAGTGCATTGCCGTGGCGGAGAAGAAAAATTCCATGGGAAAATGCTTCCTGAAGGATACCCGTGCGGTTGTGGCACTGTTCAAGCAGTTCGGGACGATGATGATCAAGAGGAAGGGATACGATCTGGGCTATGAGACCTATCTCTTCAACTATTTCATGAATCATCTGATGCATTTTGTTTTCTACATTGAGGAATATGATGAGGTGCTGAACGGCCCCGTGGAGCTGGCTCTGCCGGAAATCGAGCCGCAGAAAAAGGCTCAGGATGTGCAGAAAGAGGAAGAGGAAAACAGACTGACCCAGCCGCAGGATGCAGGTACCCATAATTCTTCCCAGAAACGCTTTGAAATGCAGGGGGAGATGAAGCAGAACAAAGAAGAAATCATGCAGATGGGCCGGATGTTCGGTCATGGCGGGAACTCCGATCCAAACCAAAGCCGGGATCAAAATCCGAACCAAAATCAGGATGAGCGGGCACCGGAAAAGAGCACCGGCAGCATGGGGCATACATCTTTCGGTGCGGGTCTCCGGGGCGGAAATGCTGTATCGGAGGCACAGCAGGATAACGGAATCAAAATTGAGGATATCAAGAAGAGGCTGGCGGATGTCGATGGGCTGATCGGCCTTTCATCCGTGAAGAAAGAAGTCCATGATATGGTGAACCTGATGGTGATCCAGCAGATGCGTGAGAGGAAGGGCCTCCGGAGCGGCGGCGTTTCGAAGCATCTTGTGTTTACGGGAAACCCCGGAACCGGTAAGACGACGATTGCCCGATATATTGCAGAGATTTATCGGGATATGGGTATCCTCAGAACGGGGCAGCTAGTGGAAACGGACCGCGCAGGTATGGTCGCCGGTTACATGGGCCAGACTGCGGAAAAGGTAAAAGAGGTTGTGGAATCCGCGATGGGCGGTATTCTGTTTATTGATGAGGCCTACACGCTCACGGTGGATTCGGAGGGTGATTTCGGTCAGGAAGCGGTGGATACACTGCTGAAACTGATGGAGGATCACCGCGATGATTTTGTCGTGATCTGTGCGGGTTATCCGGATGAAATGGAACGGTTCCTGAATTCCAACCCGGGTCTCAGATCCAGGTTCAGTAGATATATTCATTTCGAGGATTATTCCGATAAGGAACTGGTGAAGATCTTTGAACAGTTTGCCGCGCAGCAGGACTATGTTCTTGCGCCGGGCCTGACGGAGATTCTGGAAAAGAAACTGGAAGAAAAGCGGATCGAGGCAGGGGAGCATTTCGGTAATGCCCGTACCGCACGTAATTATTTTGAATCTGTTATTTCCAATCAGGCAAACCGACTGATCCATGAGGTCGGCGGACTGGATCTGGTTTCGGGAACGGCCGATGGCCTCACCGAGATCAAGGAGGAAGATCTGTAGTTGGAGTCGGTATCGGGATTCAGGGTGCTGAGAGAAGGCCGGTAATCGGTCCGGACCGGTGAGGAGGTTATGATGGAGGAAATCAGAAAAGGTGCGCTGTATCTTGTGGCAACGCCCATCGGCAACCTCTCGGATATGACCTTCCGGGCTGTGCATGTTCTAAGCGGGGCGGATCTCATCGCTGCGGAGGATACCCGGAACAGCCGCAAGCTTCTTACGGCCTACGAGATCAAGACGCCAATGACCAGCTATCATGAGTTTAATAAATATGACAAGGCGGATATCCTGATCGGGGATATGATTGGCGGAAAAACGGTCGCACTCATAACGGATGCCGGAACGCCCGGCATATCGGATCCGGGCGAGGTTCTGGTGGAAAAGTGTTATGAGGCAGGCATTCCCGTGATTCCGGTTCCGGGGGCATGTGCCGCCGTGAATGCGCTTGTGGCTTCGGGACAGCCGACGAGGAATTTTGTCTTCGAAGCATTCCTGCCGGCAGATAAAAAAGAAAGGCGGGAGGCACTGGAACGCCTGAAGGGCGAAGTGAGGACGATGGTTCTTTATGAGGCACCGCACAGGCTTCTGAAAACGTTGGGAGAACTCAGGGATGCGCTGGGAGACAGGCGGCTCACGATTGCGAAAGAACTGACAAAAAAGCATGAGGATTTCCGACAGACCACACTCAATGCGGCAATCGAGTTTTTTGAAACAGAGGAGCCGAGGGGCGAATATGTTCTTGTGATCCGGGGAAAATCGCCGGAGGATGTGCAGGCAGAAAAAGAAGAGGCTTTTGCCGGGCAGTCGGTAGAGGAAGCGGTAGCGGAAAAGATGGCCGGCGGACTGGACAAAAAGAGTGCCATCAAAGAAGTTGCGCAGGAAAGAGGCCTTCCCAAACGGGAGGTTTACAGCGCGGTGATCGGGATGGAAGGATGATGTTTGTTGGTGAATTGTGCCACCGAAAATATCAAAATTCGAGTGAGAGGCTTCTAACAAAGATTAAATAGCAAAAAATAATAAGGGTGTGTATAATCACATTGGATAAAGAAGTGAATCTGGGAAAGGAGGTTCCACAAATGGCATTTGTAATAGGTGATTCCTGCATTTCCTGCGGAAGCTGTGAGGGTTCCTGCCCTGTTGGCGCAATCGCAATGGGAGATGGAAAGTACGAAATCGATGAGAATTCCTGCATTTCCTGCGGATCCTGCGCTGGCGCTTGTCCGGTCGGAGCGATCTCTGAGGGTTAATTCGTATAATTAAATCAGGAAAAAGTACGGCTGCAGTGGTCTAAGCTGCAGCCGTTTTCTGTGCGAAGGCGAGTCATCAGGATACACATTTATGTGGTATCCTGTTTGACGAGCCCGCATCATCGAGTAGGGGGATTAAATCCTC
>CACYDN010000128.1 GCA_902773185.1 uncultured Lachnospiraceae bacterium
CCCACACGACGTTGCCATCACTAGATCCTTAGTCTAGCCTGTCTGCCAATTCCAGCACTCCCGCTTAGTGCCGATTCACGCCCTAAGCATTTTCGGCACATGTGTCATTATATCATTTTCAGCCTGTTTGTCAAGCCCTTTTTCGGGATTTCCTTCAAGACTTTTTTCAGCATACTCTTATGCAAGAGCAGCCTTTGCAGTCTCAACAAGCTTAGCGAATGCAGCCGGATCACTTACAGCAATCTCAGCAAGCATTTTGCGGTTGATATCTACATTTGCAGTCTTCAGACCATGCATCAGCTGGCTGTAGGAAATGTCATTCTGACGAGCTGCTGCATTGATACGAGCGATCCACAGCTTGCGGAAATCTCTCTTCTTCTCACGACGTCCTGCAAAAGCTGTAGCCTCTGCACGAACTACGGACTGCTTTGCAACACGATACTGCTTGGATCTTGCACCTACATAACCCTTTGCAGCCTTTAATGTTTTATTATGCTTATGCTTGGCATTTACGCCACCTTTAATTCTTGCCACTGTCTTATCCTCCTCGCCAGATTACATGTACGGTAAAATCTTCTTCATGTTCTTCTCATTGGTGCTGTCAGTCATAGCCGCTTTTCTAAGATTTCTCTTACGCTTTGTGGTCTTCTTGGTAAGGATATGACTCTTGTATGCTTTATTCCTCTTGAGCTTTCCTGTTGCAGTTGCCTTAAAACGCTTTGCAGCTGCCTTTTTGGTCTTTAACTTCGGCATTCTTTTATCCTCCTTAAATTTATGCACATAAGTAAACTCCGGGAAACAGAAACCGGTGCATTACTGCTTATCCTGTTTTTCCTGCTTCTTACCGGTCTCCTGCTTTTTGGCCGCAAGGAACATGATCATGCTCCTGCCCTCAAATTTCGCAGGTTTATCGATGACGGAGATATCCGTCAGCTTTTCCGCAAAACCATCCAGCACTTTCTTGCTCTGGTTTACATAAGCAAGCTCGCGCCCACGGAAGCGTAAAGTTACTTTCACGCGGTTTCCTTTTTCCAGGAACTTTCTGGCCATGCCTACCTTGGTATTGAGGTCATTGTCCTCAATATTCGGAGAAAGACGCACTTCCTTGATCTCAACGATCTTCTGTTTCTTCTTGGCATCCTTTTCCTTTCTGGACATTTCATACCGGAACTTACCGTAATCCACGATCCGGCAGACAGGCGGATTTGCATTGGGCGATACCAGCACAAGATCAAGGCCGGCTTCCTCTGCCACATTTCTGGCATCGCGAATAGCCATAACCCCCAGCTGATTTCCTTCTGCACCGATCACGCGTACTTCTTTGTCTCTGATCTGTTCATTTACAATGTAGTCTATGGTCTTACCCTCCCTGTAAAATAAGAAAAAGCGGACATAGAGCATCCGCCTTTTCATAATAAAAACCGTCCTTCTGCCTCGCGGCAGAACGATCAAAACGAACAGAAACACGTGAATTCCCATTCGTGACCTTCATTATGAACCCGGCCGCTATACGCGCAGCGCAAGGTGAGAGCGGAAAACTCTTCTTGATTCAACACCCGACATATTACCACAGAAGTATGGTACATGTCAAGAATAATATTTGGGGTATTATTTCTTTTTCACATAGAAGCAGGCTTTGTCTGAGGTGGGAGCCGTCCCGCCCTTCGGAACGATCATGATCCGGATGCCTTCCAGACGCTTTGCACAGCCCTCACTGCCGCAGGATTCCCCGTTCTTTGCCCAACCGGACCATCCATAGGTCTGGATGTGGGTCTGATAATAAATATCGTACTTCTCAGCCATTTCACCGGTCAGGCGGATCTGGATGGCTTCCAGACGTTTTGCCTTACCTGTGGTACCGGAAACCTGTCCGTTCTTCTTCCAGCCGTTTTCCCAGCCGTAGGTCTGAACATGCGTCCTGTATTCCACATTACCGCTCGCCGTCTGGTTCTGAAGACTGATCCAGATACCCTCGAGACGCTTATACTCGCCTTCCGTTCCGGCCATTTCACCGTTTCCTACCGGTGTCTGCCAGCCATAGCTCTGCACATGAGTCGTATAGGAAAGCAGATTCTCTTTATATGCTACCGTCTCACTTCCCAGCTTTGCGGGTGCTGCGCTGCCCTTCGGTTGCAGAACAACACGAAGTGCCTGCATCTTATAGGCATAGCCTGCCGTACCGGCCATTTCACCGTTCTTTGCCCAGTTCATCCATCCGAATTTATCGGCATATACACAGTAATAAACATCGTATTTGTTTGCGGAAGCCCCTGTCAGTTCGATCATGATAGCTTCCAGACGTTTCGCCTTTCCGGATGTTCCGGAAACCTCACCGTCCTGACGCCAGGTTTTCTCCCAGCCATAAGTCTGAACATGTGTTTTATATCTGACACCCAGCTCATCCGGAAGGTTTGTCTTTAACATAACGGCTTCCAGGCGCTTATCCTGGTCGATCGTACCGGAATAAGCACCATCCGCACGGACGGAGGTCTCCCAGCCGTAGGTCTGGACATGACTCACATACTGGATCGAATAACGGAGCTCGGCGCCGAAATAGGCACCCATGGTAGCCGGACGAACCTCAGACTTCGGAACAATCGTAATCTGCAGTGCCTCAATGGGAAGGCCGTAATTCACACTACCGGCCGTCTCACCGTTTTTAGCCCAGCCGAGCCATCCCTGATTCGACAGGTATACACAATAATAAACATCGTATTTATCGGAAAAGTCTCCGGAAAGATCGACCTGCAAGGCCTGAATAGACTTCGAAACACCGGTCTTACCGGCATCCGCACCGTTCTTCACCCAATCCGTCCACTTTCCGTTCTGGAATACACGATAATTGACATTCAGTCCGGGCAGATTTACACCCTGAATCCGGAGCGATTCCATCTGTCTGCCGCTTCCGAGACTTCCGGAAATCTGCCGGTTGGACTTCCATGTTGTTTCCCATCCGGTCTTCGCCAGATGTCCCTGATAAGCAACCGTTCTTGTTTTGCCGTAGGCATTGTAAGCGCCCTTGTTGTAGCTTTCACCGCGGTCATACCAGACGTTCGCATCTGTCGCACCGGCGATACCCGGAACAGATGCACAGTCCGAATGCTGCCAGAAATTATAGGTTCCGTTATAGTCTGTCTTCGTAGTGAAATGCGCAAGCCATACCGGATACTGCGCAGAAAGCTCATAATCGTAGAGCTGATCCCAGAGGAAGCTCTCACTTGCGTAGATCATCGGGGTGTAACCGGATGCCTCGCAAACCTTGGCAAAGGCTTCCATACAATCCGTTGCCTGTCTCTTCGTCAGATTTGCGCCTCTGAGACGGCCCGGATTACCGGAATACTCGTAGTCCATAACAACCGGAAGATCCAGTGCATAGCCGGAGATCATGTTCAGTGTAAACCTTGCCTCTACTTCAGCCTCACTGGGTGTGATGGCCTGCGAAAAGAAATATACACCGATCTTGATACCCGCCGCTCTGGCGTTCGCCATGTTCACTATGGCCTTATCATCGGAACCGATGCTGCCGGATGACCCGTAGCCACGGAAACCGACGCGGATAAACGCAAAATCAATACCGGCTGCTTTGACCGCCGCCCAGTTAATGTCGCCGTTCCACTGGGATACATCGATACCGTAATGAAGCTTCGATTTTCCGTAGAAAGGATTGGTATGGGTCAGGCCATTACCGAGATAATCCGCCAGACCAATGATCTGATAATCGTTTTCATCCGGAACCGTCACGATATTCGGAAGGTCCGCATCCCCTTTGGTAGCCAGCTCCGCATCCCCCGCGGTTGCATCCGGTGCTTCGGGATCATCCGGCACTGTTTGGCGCAGCGTATCCGCAGCCTGAGCGGCCTTCGCCTCCTGATCGGTCTTCCATTCAGCAAGCTTCTGCTGGTTGGCCTCATATTCCTCCTGGGATTCCACATATTTGATGTAACCCGGATCATCGTCCGTGAAGCGGTCATCCGCACGGGTTATTCCCGCAGGAATCATGCCAATGGCTGAAACAGCCATTACGGCAGCCAGCGCCAGGGACGCTGCCTTTCTGCAAAATTTGTTTTTCATATGTAACTCCTTTTCTGTCAATATCTGTATTGTCTGCAATAGCTTTCTCTTGCAGACCTTATGCGTTCTCGGTGTATAGCAGATCACAGATGTTCTATACGGGGTGAAAGCTTAGCAAATGGAACACATTTGATAATTATATCACAGAGTTCCGAGAACTTCCAGTGAATCTGCCTCATCCAGGATCGCACCAAGCGCTTTTCGCACGCGGCGGTCCGTCAG
>CACYDN010000129.1 GCA_902773185.1 uncultured Lachnospiraceae bacterium
AAACCGTCTTTCCGTCAATAAGGCCCTCTTTATCCGGAAACTGAGTGAAAGAAATCCCTTTGATACCAGACGCGCGGCAACCTATAGTCCGTATCTTCCGGATGCGGCCGAGGCGGATCTGGCTAAAAATTATCTTACCAAAATGTATATCAAAAATATGATGACCCCGCAGCTGGAGGTATCCGATCTGAGAAGCTATATGAGTGAACTGGATGCGGATGCTTTTGAGAAGCATGCGGAGAGTATTGCGGAGAATCCCATCTTCAAGGATCTGGTGAAGAAGAAACCGAATTCCTGGTTCAAGGACTGGAACATGATCGATCAGAAGGCGGATGAACTGTCTTCCCGCATGGCAGAGAGCCTGTCCGGTTATACAAAGGAGTATAAGTCACTGGAGGAATATGTGGTTCATAAGGCCGTTGACGGTGCCAAAACGCTGGATCGCGTAGAAAAGGATGTTATGTATCAAAACCTGACGGATGTGATCGTGCGGGAGATGCTGGCCGATAAGAATTGCAGCGTCCGCTATGCCGTTGCTGTGAAACCGGAGAAGGAGGAGCTTCTTCGAACCGCGGCAGCAGAGTATCTGAAGAAGGAAAATGTTCTGGGCGATAATCCGCTGAAGAACGTGGCACATGCCATGCAGGTTGTGAAGAAGGCAATGAATAACAGTGTGAAAACCGGTATTCTGAAGAAATTTGCGAAGGATGAGAAAAAGCAGATGATGTCCGCATCCTATACGGTGGATCTGGCAAAGGCAAGTCTGGCAGGCAAGGCGCCCAAGGCAGCACAGTCTGCAAAATAAAAGACCGGATAGTACCGGATAAAGCTAAATACGAAAAAGAAAAGCCGATTGGATCGGCTTTTTTTTCGTTCCCCGTTCTGGTATACTGAAAGGGTAGCAGAATTCCGTTAAAATGATAGGGAAAAAGAAGAGGAAAGATGGCGCTTGCCACTGAGGAACTGTATTTTGACTATTGGCGGAAGCAGGGAAGGGAATTCCCGCCGGGTCTGGCATAGATACGATCACAAAATCCTGTATAAAGAGGAAAGAAAATGTGATATAATAATTAGCACTTTAGGGGAATCTGTGTGCCGGGAGGAGTATACATGAGTGGCAATAAGGAACAAAGGCTTTATGAACTGAGCATCAATATCGGTAAGATATTGTTTGGTTTGATGCTGGTTTTTAATGCCTTTGTTTTTGTTTATTACGGTATGCTGAGCAAGGATAATTCTTTGGAGACCGACCCGATCCGGTTCATGAAGGATTGGACCACGGACTACAATGCGGACGGGGATCAGACGGTCAGCTCGGTTCTTCCGCAGGATGTTAAGACCAATGAATATCTTTTCTTTGATACACGGAAGGATGTTTCGGTCTATATTAACGGAGAGCTTCGGAATGAATTCATTGAAAAGAGAGATGTGAATCTTCCCGGCGGTATCTATAAGCGGTTTATCTTTTCCGTGCCGCTAAGGGAGGAGGATGCCGGGGCTGAGGTCCTCGTGGTCAGAAAGAACCTGCAGAAGGTTGACGTCGAAACACCGGAGTTCTATGTCGGCACGCGCTCCGCAATGCTCAGTTATCTGCTAAAAACGTCGGGACTGATCTTTGTCCTTTCCTTTATCATCATGATCTTTTCGCTTGTCGCTGTTGTTGTGAGTATTGTTCTTCAGATCATGTATAAACAGCGGATCGACATGCTTTACGGCGCCCTGGGTATTTTCTCCATTGCGGCGTGGATGCTTTCGGATTCTTTTCTGTTTGAGTTTGTTTTCGGTATCAAATATGTGGGTGGATTTTTGAACTTCATGTTCTCCTCCATGATTCCGTTTGGTCTGATCATATATCTATCCTCGCTTCAGAAAAACCGGTATAAAAAGAGCATGGCAGTTCTGATGCTCGTCTCCATTCTGGATGCAGCTGCCTGGACGATTCTTCATATCTCCGGCATCCTGCCTATTTATAAGGCACTGGATGCGGCAAACGGCGTACTGGCGTTCCTGGCAGCAGCGGGTCTTGCCATCCTGATCGTGGATGCGGTGCGGGGGAATACCGTATCCTACCGGTATACCTTTATCGGCTTTCTCGGTTTCCTTGTCGGATGTCTGCTTGAGCTGACATGCATCCTCCTGTCTGTTACGTTCCGGGAAACACTTTTCATGGTGATCGGACTTGCCTTCCTGCTCACCTTTATTGTCATCCAGCAGGTGCATGACCTCCGGAAGATCAATATGGAAAAGCAGCATGCCATCGATATCTCCGAGGCGAAGACCAAATTCCTGGCCAGTATGTCCCACGAAATCCGGACGCCGATCAATGCCATCCTGGGTATGAACGAGATGATCCTCCGGGAGAATAATGATAAAGCAATCGAAGAATACTCGAGAAATATTAAGACATCGGGCAAGATGCTCCTGATGCTTGTGAACGATGTACTGGACTTTTCAAAGATTGAGGCCGGAAAGCTGGAGATTACGCAGGCGGACTTTTTGATGTCCGATCTTTTATATGATGTGGTCTCCCTTGTAAAGGAAAGAGCGGAGGAAAAGTCGCTCACGCTTCGGACGGAAATTACGGGCGAGGTGCCGAACGCACTCGTCAGTGATGAATTCCGGATCCGGCAGATTCTGAT
>CACYDN010000130.1 GCA_902773185.1 uncultured Lachnospiraceae bacterium
TAAAAATACTCTATTCGCCAGTTCTATGCTCAGTGCTGAACAAAAAAGTATATTTAATCAGCATTGTAAGAGAATTGCCTCTACCATGAAATACAGACTCGATGAAAGAAATTCGGGAGATGATGCCCTGCGGTTTTTCCTGATTGCGGAAAAGGGATACAAACCGGAAGATGTGCTGGATCTTTCCTTTATGTCTGCCGCGGATTTTATGGCAAATTTCGAGGAATTCGTGCAAAAGTATGCGAATCCCGATAAGACGCCGGAGGAAAACCTGAAGGAACTCGGCAAGATGCATAAGAAAGCGCTGGATCAGATTGCTGAAATGCGTATTCCGGATTTAAAGAATATCAAATCCGTTGATGAGCTGATTCCCTACCAGCAGTATTTTGCTGCTTTGGCCGGAATGGGTACCAATTTCTTTCAGGATACGGATTTTATTGATAAGAACGCCTCCCATAAACGTGCCTATCTGGAAGGAGTGGGCGGACCGGAGGTTATACATAAAGCATTCGGGAAGGTCAATACATATCTCCAGTTTGTTTCAAAAATAGTCGCAATGAGCTATGACGATACATTGGATCAAAAGGTGAATGTTGCTGCATTTGCTCTGGCAAAGGAATTCTTGAAAGCAAATGGCGGGAAGAAGATCAGTGAACTGACAGGAAAAGATTTCGGTTCCGAATATGCTTATATGATGGCGGTTGGTTCACTTGCGCCCCTGCTGCCGAAGGAACTCAAAGGGAAACAGGTTTACACACCGGAAAATAAGGCTTTTCTGGACGGAACAGCGGAAACGTATCCCGGTATGCAGGATAATATGAGCTTTGTCAAAAATTATGCGAAAACAATGCCGGAAAACTGGAATCAAGCAGTAAAAAGCGAGCTAAAGAAACTGAGCAAAAACAATTTTGAAAAGTATGTGGACATCCTTACGGAGGAGTTTCTGCTGAATGAAAACCTCCTGGAGCTTCCCGAAACAACAAAGCAGGATATTGAAATTGCATACTATGAGACGTTCGGAATGGCCTACCGGGGAATTCCGTCTTATAACATTATGCGGGATATGGGCAGTGTTTTCATGGCAATCCGGGATACGGAGGGAAAGAGTATCCAGGATATCGTAGAAGAAAAATATAGGGATGCATCTCCGGCTGAAAAAGAGCGTGCGAAGATGCTTGAAACCATGCGGCTTGCCTTTACGAAGGGTGTTACTTGCGGATATCCGGAATATGATCAGGATTATAAGTTTAAGTTTAATCCCGGTGTAACTGTAAAGAGCGAAATGAGTCTCGATATCAATTCCCTGAGTATCGTTGGATTTGATAAAAGACTGCTGAATTCCCGTAAGCTTCGGGAAGAAATCCTGATGAACGAGGATGGCACATTTAAGGATGTGAACACGCTGGAACCGCAAAAGCTCAGCGCGGCTGCCTCTGTTTTTGATGACCTTTTTGCACCGATCGTGAATAGCACCGCGGCACAGGAATATCTGAAAAAGAACCCCGAGAGGTCAGAGGTTGATCTTTTCCGTATCGGCGGCATGACGCTCCGCGATTTTCTGAAAAAGGAAGATATGGCGGATCTCTTGCTGCCGGAGAATAAGGACCGTCTCCATGCCACGATTGTTTCCTGGGCGACGGATGTAAGAGTCCCGCTCGGCTATACGCCGATCGTGTATGATCAGGAACGTAAAGACTATGTTCCGCTGAAAATTGTGGATATCATCGATGAGGTTGACTACAACCGGATCATAAGAGAAAGAAAATATCTGTCGGATTTCGATTCGTTTCAGAAGTGGTATAAGAGTAAATATAAAGTGGAAGATAATTTCATGACACCTGCACTCTGGTCGCAGGCCTACATGAATGAATTCCACAGGGTTGCCCAGTTCGGCCTTGTTCCAGAAGACAGGATTATTAAAAAAGAAGATCTTTCCGTTGGTGCGGATCCGGCTGTTTCACAGACGGTTACCCTGAACGGACTGATCGCCGTATATGGTGCTGAGCCGAAGTTTGTTGAGGAATGGGCCGCGAATGCCGATTATTCCGGCGTATACAGTACGGATGAATTTCTGGAATTTGAGCCGGTTCTGGCATCCGGCAGCTTTTCCAATTCGGACTTTGCTGTCATGGCTTATTTTGCGTCCCGTGATCCGCAGGCCATAACCGGAGATCCGAGACCGGAGGTTATTTCGGAGGATATGACGATTGCGGATAAGGTCGTGATGAGCGCTAACATGTGGACAACCGACTTTTGCGGTAAGGGGGCCGATCAGCCGCGTGAGAGTATCGGAAACAAATTCTTTAAGCCGGTCATTCTTCCTGCCAGAAAGAAAATTGCCGCATCTATTGCGGATTACGATCAGGGAAACATGGAGTCTCTTGCCAATACACTCGCGGCCGGAATCCGGGATGGTCTGGATGATTTTAAGACCAAGGACAATCTGGATCTAAAAAGTAACGGTGAGGCGAATCATCTTTCCTTTATGCTGACGGAAGTGAGCAAAGTTCTTTCGGAAAACCCGAACCTGAAGGAGCTTGTGGAAGCAAAGCTTGGTGAAGCGTACACCAAAATGCTCCGGGCGGCGACCGATATTCAGAAAATTATGCAGGCAAAGCTGCGCGCCGATTACATGCTGAAACAGGAGAAGGAAGAAGGAATAGATCTTTCTGCCGAAGAAAAAAGAAAACTGTTTGCCGATATCGCTTTGTATGAAAAAATCAATCAGGCATGGAAAAATGATTATTCGGACTATTCTGCGAAAGAAACGACGCTCCATGTTATTACGCAGTATAGTGATTACAATAGAGCAATCCAAAAAGATAAGGAGACGTTTTCTGCTGCAAAAAAGAATAGTTTAATGATTGCGGCGGATTTAATTCCGCACAAGTTTCACAGAAGTGAAAGAAAGATACCGGAGACGGTGATTCAATTGATCGATAATCCCGAGGCGGCCAGAGAGGTCGGCGACGCGACATATGATGCGATTCAGAATGCCAGAACGTATTTTGAAACAGAACGAAAGAAGTTTACGGGATTAGATGACTATCTGAAGCAGGCTGAAAAGGATCGAAATGCATCTACGATCAAGGAGTATCTCGCAGCAA
>CACYDN010000131.1 GCA_902773185.1 uncultured Lachnospiraceae bacterium
AATCATTTCCGTTCCCTCGACAAACCACCACTGGGGCATGAGATGGGAAATTCCCTTAATAAAGCTGCTCGAGTAATTCAGCGGGAAGTAAAGGCCGCTCAGCATGGAAGAAAGACTCCATACCGTAAAGGCAGCTACATTCGCGCTCATGACATCGCCGATCAGAATGCCGAAGAAGAGACTCAGTGTGCTGAAAATAACGCCCATCAGAAATACCATCAGAAGGAAGTAGATCCGGCTCATACCCATCTTCGATGCATCGATTGAAAAGCTGCCCGCAGCCATGATCATGGTCAGCATCAGCGAAACGATGAGGGCACATACGAACTTGGCAATAAAGTAAGTGGATGTGCTGGTCCTTGTCAGCCTGATCCTTGTCATGACACCGTTTTTCTGTTCCTCGATGGCGGTATGTGCCACCAGAATACCGCAGAACACAAAGCCCATGGTCAGAAGGGCAAATGCATACCCCATCTGCGTTCTGCTGGAAATCTGTTCCTTTGTCAGATTTCTCGCAGTGCTGCCGGAAACGGATACGACCTTCTTTGCCGGGACTGCCGCATCCATCTCCTTCAGGACCTCCACTCCATTTGCTCCGTTTTCGCGGATGCGGGAAAGCTGGGTTTGGATTTCCTGCTTCAGAGCTTCGACCGTCCGGTCATCCGAAAGGACATACAGCGTAACCGCATCTGCGCCCTCTTCCATCACAAGACTGTCAAAATCCTTCGGAATCACGAGTGACGCACCCATCCTGTCGCCAAACCCGTCTTTTTCAATCCGCCGATCAAAATCAGCGATATCCGCCTCCGTTACCTTGGCCCGGCAGACCATGAAAAGGCCGCTGTCTGCCAGTCTCTGGAGCATGTATTCGGACAGCTCACTCTGCGATGCATCATATACCTTGATCACAAAGGCACCCTTGCCACCGTGATAAGCAACGATCTTATCCACGGATTTCAGTTCATGGATTTCCGCCGTATCATCCGACTCATAAGCGGAGAGATTATCCTGATTCATTCTCATCATAAGGATGGAAAGCATCGGTGTCAGAAGGAGAAAGAACCAGAAGCTTTTCTTTCTGAGAAGAAGTGTCATACTTGATTTGATTAATGGAATCATGCTTTTCCTCTCTTTCTAATGACGCCGGCCAGAATGGCCGCTGCGGAACAAACGACTGTTATACCTGCCGAATACAGGAGCGAACCGGATACGTAATCACTGTGTCCCATGCAGGAAAGCTCTACCAGCGCTCTGTTCGAATGATACAGAGGCGAAAGCAGCTTCAAGCTCTCCGGATGGGCAGAAAACATGTAAGTTTCAAAGCTTCCGCCGAAGAAGCCGGCAAACCACACAAGTGAAAAGACCAGAATAATGGAAATGACTACGTTATCGAAGATGGACAGGAACATAAGGCCCATGGATACTGCCGCCAATGCGGAAAAAAGGATGATTGTTCCGGAAAGGAAGATATTCCCCCAGTGTACGCCGAGCAGAATATGGGATAGTAATGCCGCGCCCCACATGCCCAGTCCCACGACCATGACGGTCGGGATGAACTTTGCCGCATACAGCTTTGTTTCCGTGAGACCCGATACCCGGAAGCGCTGACCGATCCGGTACTTTTTCTCGTTGCTAAAGAGGCTCGCTCCACAAACGATCGCACACCAGCAGAAGTATATAATTTCAATGATTCCATAATAATCCTTGGAGTCGATTGCCGGCATAAAGTCCGGTGTTTCGACCTTCAGCTGACTTCCCGCGGAAACCGTCTCTTTGGAGGCACCTGCTGTTTCACCTGAGGCATTTTCGAAAAAGGCAAACAGCACATATTCCAGCACCTTTCCCTCTTTCTTGGAATCCTCACTCTGATAAACCGTGTAGGTGTGATCGGCGAAGACCACGAACGCATCCAGACCATTATCCCGCATCACCTTCTCCGGCTCTCCGGTTTCATATAGCGCAAAATGAAGTCCGTTTTGATCCGCACCGGCAATAAGTGCCGACATCATTTCTTCCGGCATGGTTTCATCCAACAGCTGATATCCCACATCGATCCGCTCCTTCTGTTCGTAGTGCTCCAGCAGGGATGAAAAAGCACTTTCGAGAACCGCACTCACCAGAAGCGGTGCAACAAGCAGCAGGAGGATATTCGTCACGCTGCGAAACATGATCTTGAAATTGTTTTTAATTAGATATCTGATCATCTTCTTCTCCGTTTTTAGTAATCTCTCAGTTTCTTGCCGGTCATGGTCAGGAATACCTCTTCCAGGGTAATGGTGGAGATATCATCCACAACCATCTTCTTCAGCTCATCGCTTGTTCCGGTAGCGATCACCTTGCCGTTATCCATGATGGCGATCCGCGTACAGATGGCCTCCACCTCTTCCATGTAATGGCTGGTATAGATGATCGTAGCGCCGTTCTTATTGGATTCCCGGATCTTTTCCAGAATAAAGTTTCTGGATTGGGGATCAATACCGACTGTCGGCTCATCGAAGATCAGAAGATCCGGATGATGACCAATGGCACAGGCAATATTGAGCCGCCGCTTCATGCCGCCGGAAAATGTTTTGGCATAGTCGTTTTTCTTTTCCAGAAGACCGACATACTCCAGCGCCTCATCGATTCTTTCCTTCAGCCTTACACCCTTGATGCCGTAAAGGGAAGTGAATAGTTCCACGTTTTCCCATGCCTTCAGGTTTCCGTGAATGGCAAGGTTCTGCGGAATATAGCCCAGCTTTTCAATCAGGTCCTTGCGGTTTTTTGCAAAATCCTGCCCTATGAATTCCACCCCGCCGAGGGTCGGACGGATAATGCCGCAGATCATATTCATCGTGGTGCTCTTTCCGGCCCCGTTGGGTCCCAGGAGCCCGAAAATCTCACCCTTTTTGATTTCCAGGTTGAGATTATCCACAACCACCTTGTTATCATATTTCTTTGTCAGATCGATTGTTTTTAAGATCGTTTCCATGGCAGTTCCTTTCGTCAAACGATATTGGTCTGTTTTTTCTCGTTCAATAAATTCGTCCGTCAGTCAAATTACAGAAAAAAGTATCATCGCATTTAAAAATGAGTGTGCAGGCTATCTCCGCCTTACACACTCATTATAGAAAACCGGTCATTTTATTTGTAGTGAAAAAAGCCACATCTTCCATATGACTTTAGTCATGTTTCGCTTGCTCCGACACATTCTTTCGGAGGAAGTGTGGATTTAGTAAATATCTTTACTAAAGATCATTCCAACGCTTTCTATTGACGATGGATATAATGACAT
>CACYDN010000132.1 GCA_902773185.1 uncultured Lachnospiraceae bacterium
CTGGTAGACGGAGAAAGCTATACCACGGATATCCAGCAGAATAAGGCTGTGATTACCTTTACGAAGGATGGCAATCCGGGCCTTAAGGGAACCGGCGTGACCCGTACGGTAGTTGTAACGCTCAAGACGGAAATCAGTGATGACTGGGTTGCTGCGGCGGCTACGCAGTCCTATCTGGTGGACCATAACAATTCGGTTTCTCTAAAAACGCCGGATCCGGTTCCAATCGAGAAAACCGAAACTGTTAGAATTGCACCCTCCAAGATTGAAAAGCAGGCCAAAGAAGAAAGCAAAAGAACAGTCGATGGTGTTGACTTACCTATATACAAATATGAGATCGTTTTACAGAATGTGGATTCCGTAGAGAATACGATTCTGGATACCTTTGATACGGAAATCCTGGAAGTATATGATCAGCCGGATGATGCATGGCGCGTCTATGGCGGTGATCAGTATTATCAGGGCTATCAGGGGAATCAGAAGGCAAACTATCTGAATACGGCAAACGGTGTGGAAATCCATACATCGGGAGCTTCCATGCCGAAGGACGGCGATAACTTCTATGCTGCTTATAAGATCGTATATTACCTCACGGTAAAGAATAAGGCGGCACTGGAAAAACTGCAGCGATATGCTGTGGGAGAAGAAAACGGAACTTATTATATTACCAACGCGGCTGAGTGGAACGGAATTCCTTCCACAGCAGAACGGGAGTTTAAATATGACGCGCTGGATAAGGAAATCCTGACCAGCGACAATGACCTGAAAAAGACGGATGCGGAAATCTGGGCGGATTTCCGGATCACCGTGAATCCGGCCGGGGCCGTGATGAATGAAGGAAATCCGATGGAGATCGTCGATACCATCAGCAATCTCAGTATCGATATTACATCCATTGAGGTGAATCCTTCTACGGATTCCAGCTGGGATATGTCCGGCGACGTGCTGACGATCACGGTGCCCGATGCAACACCGCTCGTGATCAATTACCGTGCACGGGTTAAGAGAAATGAGAATACCCAGGCCGGCTCCACATCCAGCATTCCGATTTCCAACACGGCCGTTTTGAAGCGGCACGGTACCTCCGAGTTTGAGAAGAACGTGTCGAAGACTGCGGAGTATACCAATTCCGGAAGCGGTTCGGCAGATGTACCGGCCATCGGCCTTATGAAGTACGAGGCCGGAAACATGAACAAGAAGCTTGAGGGCGCGGAGTTCATGCTTCTGGATAAGGACAAGAATCCTATTACGGATAAAGATAACAAGGAAGTTACCTTTACGACAAATGCCCAGGGCCTGATCACGGTACAGGGAGATATGGCTGAACATGGCTGGGCACTCGATCCGAATGAAAAGTATTACCTCAGAGAAGTCAAGGCACCGAACGGATACATGCTGTCTGACTTTGATTATGAATTTACAATCTCCGAAGACGGAACAACGGATTACGCGAACTTCCTCTATCACTCCGGTGATGTTATGTCCGCAAAGGACGTTCTCGGTGCGGACGTTATGATCGACAAGACCTGGTCCGACGGAAACGGCCAGCATGACAATGATGTTGTCCTGGTGAAGCTGCAGCAGAAGATCGGTGATGACGGGGAGTTTCAGGACACCATTCGTTATTACGATGCGGCAAATGACGATTGGGCCGAAGAGGAAAGAACGCTGACACTGGATAAGAACAGCGACTGGAAAGGTGCTTTCCGCGGCCTTCCGGCAACGGTTCCGCCGACACTTCCGGAGGAACCGGGCGTTGATTACCTGTATGCGGATTACCGGATCGTAGAGGTATCCGTGAACGGCACGCCTGTTATGGTGGGAAGCTTTACCGTTGATGAGGAGAAACCGGCTACACTCCCCGGCGGAACCTACAATATGCATCTCACCAATCAGGTGGAGGAGAAAACGGGTTCTCTCGAAGTATCCAAGACTGTATCCAGCCCTGTTACAGACGATCTGACAAAGGACTTCAGCTTTACCGTTACACTGGATGACGATACAATAAGCGGTCCTTACGGAGATATGGAATTTACTAACGGTGTGGCTACCTTTACGCTGAAGAACGGCGAGGTCATGGGTGCTGCCGGCCTGCCGGAAGGAACCGGCTATACCGTTACGGAAACCGCAGATAGCGACTTTACAACCACAAAGACCGGCGACACCGGTACCATCAGTGAAGACGCTACGGCGCAGGCTTCATTTACCAATACCCGGAAGACGGGAAGCATCGTTATTAATAAGACATTTAATATTCCGAGTGATGTTCCCGTTTTGATCAGTGATAAGATCAACCTGGTCTTCCAGGTAAAACGCGGAGACGAAGTTGTTGCTACGTGCAATTATTATGATGTTTATTCGGCGCTTTCTACGGGACAGGAAGGTTACACAATCGGAAACCTTCCGCTTGGCACCTATTCGGTAGTCGAGACCAATGCAGGGGAAATTCTTGCTTCGTACAGCCTTGTTATTGATGAGGAAAACTCTACTACAACGAGAGAAAACCTTGTGGTAACCCAGGGCGGCAGGACGATGGCTGCGTTTACCAATACCTATAAGAAAAATGTGGGCGGCCTTACTGTAACGAAAACAGTTGTAAGCCCTGTCACGGCAGATCTTACGAAGGACTTCGAATTTACCGTAACACTGGATGATGATACCGTGAACGGCACCTACGGAGATATGACCTTCACAGACGGTGTGGCAACATTCACC
>CACYDN010000133.1 GCA_902773185.1 uncultured Lachnospiraceae bacterium
AAAGTTTTTCTGTAAATGAGATATCCTAAGATAATTAACGAGCTGTATGGCGGTAAGATTACCGTTGTTCAGCTCGTTTTGACTATATTTAATTCCGTGAATTTCGTCAAGAGTTATGTTAGAATGAGTATTATTCAATCAGTACCATCAAAGAAAGCGGAACTGCATAAATGCAGGGTAAGAGAATGAGTGTTATTACTGTCTCAACGTTGTCTTTTGTGTTGCGCATTTGTTATGGCCCATCGGGTAGAATGGGTTTCAGAATTACAAAGTAGATTCCATTTTGTATGGATCAGGAGGAAAAAACAATGGGAAAGAACAAAAAGGAAAACAGTGAAAACGGCAGCTTAGTGGTTTACGAAGGTGGTGTGAAACCGGACCGGAATGAGAACGCCCCGCAGCAGGAAAATGCGCCGGAGGTGTTCAGTCCTGCTTCAATCAACACGTATTTCGAAAACTTTAGATATTTCGAAAAAAAGATCACCAGCTATGAGGATATGACCAACTACACAAATATGGTCATGCGTTTCTTAAAGCGCGGCGGGGACTCAAAAGAGGTTGTCGAGCTGCAAAAGGCTTTTGAGGAGTTTACTTCGCGTGTCACAAGTGAGGGATATGATGTGGCGCGTGCCATCAATACAGCGGTTAATAAAAGCGGTGACAGAAATGCCGCAGGGAATGCAGGAGCAGATGAGGAAAAGCTTTCCGCCACCCGCAAAGAGTTTAACACACTCTCCAACCGTCTCGAAACCTTTATGCGCGCGAACCCGAACAATCCGGCCGTAGAGCATATTATCAAACGTACGAAGCATATCATAGGAGACGGGGCGCCTAAGGCAGGCAGAGCAGAAGAGGGAAAGAAGCAGGCTGATGACTTCTCGACAGCACCCGGTCCGAACAAGGAAGAACGGGATGCTTTCTTTGCGCAATACACGGAGTATATTAAAAATGTTGTGAACGTCAGCCAGGCCAAATATGTTGTGAATCCCAATGACAGATCCACACCGGAAGAGAGACTGGTTAAAAACCTGAGACGTGTGATAGAATATGGCGGCAGAGGCATCAACGACTTTAAAGGCTTTCCGATTCCCGAAACCGATGAGGAGCAGAAAAGTCTCGGCACGCAGGAAGGTCTGAATGCGTATTTCAAAAAGATTGATTATTATTTTATCAATAATCAGGATAAAATAGATTATCATAAACTGAATGAAGCAACAAGGTTTGTCAAGAATGACAATGAGTATTTCACTGATGTTTATTTTCAGGAGGAATACCTGAAAGAGATCGGGACTGTAATCAAAGATAAAAATATCGACTGGAATACCAAAAAGACATACCTGCGTACGGTCTGCGGCGCCGGCTTAGGGCATGGCCTTCCGAGTGCATATAATATAGAAGTGCCCTATCTGGAAGAGTACAGAAAAGATGGGAAAACCTTAAAATCCGAAGACGAAAAGCTCCGGTCGGTGAATACGTGGCTGCATAAAGTAGGAAACGAAATTGCCAAGGAAAACAGGTATGATCGTAAGAGAAAAGATGCGGTTATCATGACGCATGGCATGTGTTCGGCAGGTCAGGGTATTTTGGACAATTTACCGAAGATCAATAAGGTTCTGGAAGCCGGAAAACCCATTCTGGAAAACACTGTTACTGTAACAATGAAAATGAACAAAATATATGAATATCTGGGAAGACTTCGTGATGTAAAAGAATCGAAGCTGGAAGCAGGCGAAGAGCGCTTTAATCCTGAGGGTCTGCTCGGTGCCCTGGAAAAGGCATCCGAAACATATTTGGCAAGCATGGAAGTGGCAAATCCGGGTATGTACTGGGGCAAGGAAGAGGTAGAATCCATCGGCTCCGTCATCGATGTTATGTCCGCTATGAACCCCGGCTCTAAATCGAAGTTATGCGCGCGAATGGGACTGAGAGTTAATATTGAAGGAAAGTATGAACTTGGCGGAGATATCCCGTTACTCGAGAAATCATCCGCGCAGATGCTCGAAGCAAAAAACATCATAAAAAATGCTGACCCGACTTTGATGAAGAGTTCGCCCGAATATAGAGATCTTCGTGAGATCACCGAGAAGTTACAGGATAAAACTGCCAAGCTTATGAAAAACCGTGAGAAAAAAGGAAAGCTTACGGAAGAGGAAATTAACGAACTATTGACAATGGCAGAGGAAGCCAGCAGCTGTGCCGATGCATATACAACATATAAATTAGCTGATCTGGGAGACAAAGCCCCGAACAAAATCGAGAAGAAACGTATCAATGCCTCTGCATTTGTATCCGCTGTTGCAGATGATATTAAAAAAGATGTACGGGAATACACATTGGAGAAGGCTTTGCGGGAAGGCCCCGAGGCAGCATTTGATGCGGTTGAAAAGCAGGTTTGTCGTCGCCCGGTTCCGACAACGGAAGATTTGGGCGCCATGGTATATATTCGGTTAGCCCGCCGTCAAAACCAGACGGATCCGGACAAGCATCCTGTGAAATTGCTGCTGGATTATAAAAACATGCAGTCTGAGGTGGATGCCATTCTTGGTGATGCGGATTTCAAAAAGGTTGTTAAGGAAATGCCGAAAGAACTTACAGGTAGAGCGGCAATGGAGCATGTTTACACCGAGATGCTGAAAAAGACATCCAATAAACAAAACGAACCCGTTCAGAAGGGAAATAATAAGAAGCACAAGGAACCGGAAATAAAGAAAACGAAATAATGAAATAATATGCACTGAAGAGCTTGCCTGCATGGCAGGCTCTTTTTGTGCGAAGGTGAGTCATCAGGATATGCGTTTACGCAATATCCTGTTTGACGAGCCCGCATCATCGAGTAGGGGGTATCCCCTTACTCGATA
>CACYDN010000134.1 GCA_902773185.1 uncultured Lachnospiraceae bacterium
TACAGAAAGGCTGGCGCATGCCTGGAATGCCTTTCGAAACAACCGGGATCCTACGGAAAACTTAACAAATACTGTGGGTCTCGGATATAGCAGCTCCTATCGCCCTGATCGCCCGCGATTTTCAAGAGGGTATGATCGGTCCATCGTGACTGCTGCCTATAACCGGATCGCGGTAGATGTATCCAATGTAAACATCCGGCATGTTCGACTGGATGAAAATGGACGCTACAAGGAGACCATCAAAAGCGGACTGAACAATTGCCTGAGTGTTGAAGCCAACCTGGATCAGACTGGACGGCAGTTGATTCAGGACATTGTCATATCCATGTTTGACGAAGGCTGCGTAGCTGTCGTACCCGTGGATACTGACCTGAATCCCAGGATGACCGGAGGATTTGACATTCTGTCCATGCGGACCGGAAAGATCACCTCCTGGTATCCTGACTCGGTAAAAGTGCTTCTCTATAACGAAGTCACAGGACGCAAAGAAGAGGTTATTGTTCCGAAGAGGACGACCGCAATCATTGAGAATCCTTTCTATGCTGTGATGAATGAGCCGAACAGTATGCTGCAGCGCGTTATTCGTAAGCTTCAGCTGCTTGATATGACGGACGAACAGAATAGCAGTGGGAAACTTGATCTGATTATTCAGCTTCCTTATACAGTTCGCACAGAACAGCGGATGATTGAAGCTGAGCGGCGCAGAAAGAAGATCGAGGAACAGCTTACAACTTCGAAATATGGCATTGCCTATGCGGACGCAACCGAGAAAATTACGCAGCTGAACCGCTCCATCGAAAATAATTTGAAGGAGCAGGTAGACAGCTTTGCGGCCATGCTTTACAGCCAATTGGGAATTCCGATGGAAGTTTTCAATGGGACTGCTGACGAGAAGACCAGACTGTGTTATTTCAACAGCACGATCGAACCCATCCTGAGCGCCATTGTCGAGGAATTCACCAGAAAGTTCCTGACCAAAACTGCTCGGACAAGGCTGGAAAGCATTCTATTCTTCCAGGACCACTTCAAGCTGGTTCCTGTTAATAATATCGCGGACATTGCCGACAAGTTCACACGTAATGAAATTCTCACGGCAAATGAAATCCGCAGCATCCTCGGCATTAAGCCTTCCGATGATCCGAAGGCAGATGAACTGCGCAACAGCAACATGCCAGTTCAGGATCGTGATCCTGCATCCGGGGAAGATGAACCAGTTGATCCAGAAGAGCTGAAAGAAGCCCGACAGACGTTATTAGACGCGGGGCTCAATGAAAGCGATCTGGCAGATCTGAGCGACAATGAAATTATCGATTTGAAGGACGAATACGAGTCCGGAACTGTTAGCGACGATGAGAAAGAAAATTCTGAGGAAGAATCGCCGGATGAAAATCAAAATGGTGAAAAAGCCGAAGAATCGCAGACCAATGTGAAACCTCAGACTGAGCAACAGCAAACCGAAGAAACACCCGAAGCCGAAGAAGCTCCGGAAGAAGAGGAAGAACCCGTAGATCCTGAAGAGCTGAAGAAAGCGAAGGAGCTCCTGTTATCTCTTGGATTCAGCGAAAAGGAACTGTCAGGGCTTACCGATCATGAAATCATTGAGCTCGTGGAAGAATATCAAAAACAGAACACCAAAGAACCTGCGGAGCCTGTACCCCGCAAGTAACACCTGATCAATCAGGAGGAAATTTATTATGTCCAGAAAGAATCGACCTTTCGATTTTTGTGGCTGGGCTACAGTAAACGACGTCAAGTGTTCCGATGGGCGTACGATCCGCAGGAACGCATTCGTGGAAAACGACGGCGAAGAAGTGCCGCTTGTCTGGCAGCATCTGCATAATGATCCGGAAAATGTTCTGGGTCATGCTCTGCTGGAAAACCATGACGAAGGCGTTTATTGCTATGCCTGGTTTAATAACAACCCCAAAGCCCAGGCGGCTAAGGAAGCGGCTGCCAATGGCGATATCAAAGCACTGAGCATTTATGCGAATCAGCTTGTGCAGCGTGGTAATGATGTCGTTCATGGACAGATCCGTGAAGTAAGTATGGTTCTCACAGGTGCCAATAAGGGTGCTCGTATTGAGAACCTTAATTTCGCGCACAGTGACGGGACCTATGACAGGGACGATGAAGAAGCACTGATCTATACGGATGAGCAGCTCATCGAACTGTATCACAACGATGGCGATGACCCCGAAGAAGACTACGAAGACGATGATGAAGCCGCCTTCGAGTATGATGACGAGGAAGAGCCTGAAGACGATGAAGAATCCGAGTACGACGAGGAGCCTGAAGAGGACGATGGCGAGTATGCGGATGAAGATCCCGAAGATGCTGTAGAAGAATACGAAGAAGAACCTGAGGAGGACCAAGAAATGGATATTCAGGATGTATTGAATGGAATGACCGATGAGCAGCTGGAAGTTGTGAATGCTCTGTATGAGCAGGGTCAGATTGACGCGCTGCAGGATGTCGTTGACGACATGGAAGATGACCTGGCAGACGAAGAAGAAGATGAAGAAGAATATGAGGATGAGGACGAGGACGATGAGGTTGCTCATTCCATGTACGGAGGTTATGACTCTATGAAGCGTAATGTGTTTGACAATGATCCCGAGACGATTGCCGAAGAGAATACTCTGTCCCATGCGGAAACCGAGCAGATTTTCGCGGATGCGAAGCGCATGGGCAGCCTGAAGGAATCCTTCCTGGCTCATACTGATGAGTATGGCATCAAGAGCATTGACTATACGACTAAGCAGGCCGTTGACACCAATTGGCTGTTCCCGGAATACCGCAGCACTTCTGCTGTGCCGGAGTTTATTAAAAGGGACCAGGGGTGGGTCACGAAGGTGATGAGCGCGATTCATCATACTCCCTTCACCAGGATCAAGAGCACCTTTGCCGACATCACGGCTGACGAGGCGCGTGCTCTGGGTTACATCAAGGGCAACCGGAAGAAGGAAGAAGTCTTCACTGTGCTTCGTCGGACAACCGATCCTCAGACCATCTACAAGAAGCAGAAGCTGGACCGCGATGATGTCGTGGATATCACTGACTTTGACGTCGTGGCCTGGATTAAGGGTGAAATGCGGATGATGCTGGATGAGGAAATTGCTCGCGCGATCCTGATCGGTGATGGCCGTGCCCCGGATTCTCCCGACAAGATCAACCAGCTGCATGTTCGTTCCATCTGGCAGGATGACGAGCTGTTTGCCGTGAAGTGCCCCGTTACTGCCGTTACCGGTGAGGATTTTGCAAAGACCACTATCAAGACCATCATCCGGAATCGCAAGAACTACAAGGGAAGCGGTAATCCTGTGTTCTTCACCACGGAAGACGTGCTGACTGAGATGCTGCTGCTGGAAGATGGCATGGGCCACTTCATGTACAAGACCGTTGCGGAACTGGCGACCCAGCTGCGTGTGCGTGAGATCGTGACTGTTCCTGTGATGGAGAATGCCGGCACTCGGACCGAGACCAAGGGCAACGTGACCAAGGTTTATGATCTGATTGGTATTGTTGTCAATCTGGACGACTACAATGTCGGCGCGGACAAGGGTGGCAGCGTGAATATGTTCGACGACTTCGACATCAATTACAACCGGCAGCTGTACCTGATCGAAACCCGGATCTCCGGCGCTCTGACCAAGCCCTTCTCTGCTCTGGTCATTGAGAAGGAACACCAGGGTACCTAATCGAGGTGTGAAGCATGGCCAGATTCTTTGGAAAAATCGGTTTTGTAAAGACCGAAGAGACTGATCCTGAGGATCATCCCGGTGTATGGGATCCGGTGCTTACCGAAAGGGAGTATTACGGAGATGTCATACGCAACAACCGCCGCTGGGATCAAAATAGCAGCGGAGTTAACGATAATCTGGTCATCAATAATACCATCAGCATCGTCGCCGATGATTATGCCAACAGGTATATGGGCGCGATGAAATATGTGAGATGGCACGGGGAACGCTGGCAGATCTCTACAATAGAGGTTCAGCGTCCCCGGATCATCCTCACGCTGGGAGGGGTATACGATGGGCCAGAACCGGACGAGGGTTGAACTCCATCACAAACTTGTGGAAATGCTAGGGTCTAATAACGTATATTTTGACCCTCCTGAAAATTTTAAACTGAAGTATCCGTGCATTGTTTATTATCTGGAAGGTCTTGCAGATATCCCTGCGGATAACCAGACATACAGGCGTTTGCACAGGTACAATCTTACCTATATTACGACCAAGGCAGAGGATCCTTTTGCTGAAGAATTGGCTGATTTCAGATATTGCACGCTGAATCGTCCATTCGCGGTATCCGATCTTCATCATTGGTCGTATACACTTTTCTATTGATAAATGGAGGTTTAGTAATATGCCTAAGCTCGAATGGGATAAAACCGGTACCAGAAATATTCAGGCCGGTGTAAGCCAGGTAGCCCTGTTTCTGATGAAGGCCGACGGTACCTATGATGATGGTATCGCCTGGAGTGGTGTGACTGCCATCAACGAGGCTCCCGGTGGTGCTGATGTTACCGATCTGTATGCGGATAACATCAAGTATGCCAGCCTGCGGGCCGCGGAAACCTTTGGTTTCAGCATCGAAGCGTATGATTATCCGGATGAATGGGCTGAGTGTGACGGCTCTGCTCAGGCTTCTGCTGGTGTGCTGCTGGGACAGCAGACTCGGAAAGCTTTTGGTCTGGTCTATCGGACCGAGATCGGTGATGATACCCATCCTGGTATGGACAAGGGTCATATCATTCATATCGTGTACAACAGTACTGCGTCTCCTTCCAGCCGTGGTTACAGCACGATCAACAACAACCCTGACGCGATCAGTATGAGCTGGGATGCTCAGAGCACGCCGGTTAACGTCACAGGTACGGATTACAAGCCGGTTTGCACGATCACGATCAACAGCACCAAGTGCGATGCTGCCAAGCTGAAAACGCTTGAAACGATGCTGTATGGCAGTGAGAATACTGAAGCTACTCTGCCTTTACCCGCTACAGTTCTGTCCACGTTGGCGTAATTACAAATTTATTTCAGGGAGAGTGTTCATGAGCTTTTTTCACGGGCACTCTCCCTTTTCATACGACTATTTTATTTGACGAAAGGACGATAGAAACATGCTTAAGAAAACCATTACTTACACCGATTATGATGGTGTCAAGAGAACTGAGAACTTTTATTTCAACCTGAACAAAGCTGAGCTTATGGATATGGAACTGACGACTCCCGACGGTGGGCTGCGCAAAAGACTGCGGGCCATTATGGATAAGCGGGATATTCCCGGAATCATTCGCACCATCAAGGAATTTATTCTTGCCGGATTTGGTGAAAAGAGCGCCGACGGTAGGAAGTTTGTAAAGAGCAAGGCTTTGAGCGAAGCGTTCATGCAGACCGAGGCTTATTCAGAGCTGTATATGGAACTGATTTCGGATGCTAACGCCACTGCTGCGTTTATCAATGGAATGATTCCTGAAGAGCTGCGGACCAATCTGGACGATGAGGCTTCTGAGAAGGAGACTCCGGAGAATGTGTCACTGCTGAGTGACGCCGTAACCGGTGAGAACAATGAATGAAATCCCGCAAGGGTGGACTATAAAGAAGGGAGGTAAGCAGGATGCTTGAGATTACCATACCAGAGACCGAAATGTTTGACAATAGCAAGAACGAATTTATCAACATCAAGCAACAGACACTCCAGCTTGAGCATTCGCTTATCTCCCTTTCAAAATGGGAAGCGAAATGGAAAAAGCCATTCGTTGGCAACAAAGACATACAACCTCAGGAGTTCGTGGACTATATTCGTTGTATGTGCATTACGCCAAAGGTTGATCCTATGGTTTTTGAGTATATCCCAACAGACATATTCAAGAAGATAAAAGACTACATTACTACTGATCAGACTGCTTCCAAGGTATATGACAGAAGAAAAAGCACCACTTCCCGTGCAAATGAGAATATTACTTCTGAACTGATTTATTATTGGATGATCTATCACGGCATTCCTTTCGAATGCGAAAAGTGGCATCTCAGCAGATTACTGATGCTTATCCGGATCTGTGCAGCTAAGGGGTCAAACGAGCAGATGACCATGAACGAAATATTTGCTGAGAACAGAAGACTGCATAATATGCGAAAAGGTGGAAAGGGACCAAGAAGGTGATTGAATGAAGATTAATTTTCAGCAGAAAGGCAACTTCAACAAACTTGAAAAGTTCCTGGTTAAAGGGCTGAAGATTAAGCCGATCACCA
>CACYDN010000135.1 GCA_902773185.1 uncultured Lachnospiraceae bacterium
AGCCCACTACAGCTACGTTTTTGTCACTGCACTCTCGGGCAAGCATTCGTCGCATTAGTCCAGTTATTTTGCGAACGTTATACTAGTGCCAAAAGCCTGGAAGATTTATAATTGACAGGTCTGCACATGCATCGTTTCATCGAGCAGACCGGTGGTTGAATAGTGTGATATTTCCGGAAGCACTACCCAAGAATGCGGGGTGCTTCCGCTTTATTTTCAATCTTATGCCTCTTGTTATAGGATTTCGTGGCTCTCGCAGCACCGTATTTCTTCTCAAATTGGGAAGGATTAATTCGCTCATCCGCGCCCCGCTTCTTATTGATTTTCTGCAGGATGGGCTTCAAATTGGGGTTCATTTCCTCTCCGGAACCGTTGGTATACTTGGATACGATGGAAAGCGCATCCAGCATGTTGTCAAACCGATCCTGTCCTGCGGTGGATGTGCGGACTGCTTCCTTTCCCTTCGCATACTTTTGGATAGCCTGGATGATTGCCAGATTTGCCAGTCCGAAGGCCTGCGCCTTCTGCGCCGGTGTCATATTTGCGGCTATACGGTCAAGCTTAGATGCCTTCTCAACGCTTGCAACCAGAGCCTTGTATTCCGGACTACGCTTCTTATCCGATTTCATGGTCCTCCGGAGTGCTTTCATATCACTTACATATGCATCGTAACGATCATTCTTGATCTTGTAGGAATCATCCCAAAGCTTTTTTCCTGCGAAGAAAACATTATTGATATCGGTCAGCGCATGTGTCAATTCTTCAGAGGATAACAGTTCTGGCTGATAGGTCATTTTTACCGTCTTCGCATATTTGTGAATTTCTTTAATGTCAAACTCCCTGTCGTTTTTTTCAAGAACACGCGCGGCATAGATCTTGCAGAAGTTTTCAACCTTTTCAGCATCGGTAGCGCCCGCGTTTGCACCGAGATGCATGGCGTAATAGGTTTCATATCCGTAAAGGGCATCTTTTGTGCCGGTGCGCATCAGAGTGTTTTTCATGCGCTTATCAGCATAGTTGGTAATCTTTTTCAGGGCATCGTTGATACTCAGTTCACCCTTGATATAGGGTTGTACAAATGCCGATTCACGTTTATGCTCCTCAAGAAAACTGTTGATCCGTTCGGTTGAAGGGTTTATACCAAACTCTTCATTGCATGTGATCGAATGGATAGAGCTGAGCATGTTTTTGGCGGTATTGGCTTTGCTGAGATCTGCAGCCATTTTCTGCCCCTTTTCCTGTACCCATGCTTTGATGTTGTCGGATTCATTTTTATCAACGGAAGCGGCTTTTTCGTAGATATCCAGCAGCTTTTTGTGTTCCGGATCAAGATCCGCCTGCGTCCTCTTGTAATATACCCTGCTTTTTATTTTAACATAGCTTAATTTGATTGAGTTAATTCCATCATCCAGGAAATCCTGATCACTCTTGATCAGTTCGCCGCCTTGCTTTTGATAGATTTCTTTCATATGTTCACACATGGAACGGTCGAGAGGAGCGTTGCCAAGTGCTTTTCTCATATCCTCCATCTCAGCTTCAGTCAGGTTCAAACAGGAAAGCACTTCTCTCAGCGTTGTGGTTGCGGTTGGATGCACCATGTGGTTGATTCGCCTCGCGATTCCGCTGTGCGCAATGGCGAGGATATCATCAAATACTTTGCTCTGAAAAGTGGCTTTGTGATTGAAGAAAGACCCCTCTCCAAAAAGATAGATTGCTTTTTCTTCACGGTTTTCTTCCCCTTCAAAGGCATCGTAAATTTGCTGGTATTCGAGACCGGCCTGAATGGAAAACAGGTTGTCAAGTTCTGCGGTAATTTTGATCAGTTCATTGAAGGTGTTTAAATCATCGCTATCTTTGAATTCATCCTCAAGAATGAGTTTAAAAGCATTCGCATTACTTTCTTCAAATTGAAGTATTACAGGATCATCCGTAAAACCGAACTCAGGCTGCTCTTCTTTGGTGAATTTATTGACATATTCCCTGTTCCTGAGCATGGAATTGTATTCGATGAGAAACATAATTTTATCCACGGGAAAATCCTGTTTCTTTTGTGTGGAAGCCATTCTTGGTTCACTGTATATGGATCTGTCTTTAGGCATTTTTTTCCTCCTTTATCATCAATTCTTTTGCCTTCACGGGTACAAGATAACATATAAAGTATAACAAATCCGCAACAAGAAAACACTTCGATTACACTTGCAGCTTTTGAGATTTTTCTTTTCGGGCTTGCATTATGGTGTGAATGTGTTATCATAGGGGCACAAAAGTGCGAAAGAGGACTTTTGGTTTCTATTGTAGATAGTGAAATTGATGTATTTGAAGTCGAAAAGGAGACGAACATGAAACTGAGAAAGATGATGATCTCTGCTGTGCTGGGTGCTGCGCTTGTGGCTACACTGACAGCCTGCGGAAAGGATGACAAGAAGGAAAGTACAACTGCTGCGGCAACAGAAGCGGTTACGGAAGCGGCTGCCCAGGAGGACACAAGATTCGATTTTATTGAATTGAACGGTGTCAAGGTTTATATGCGTGGAAATTATGAAGAGATTAAGGATTCCCTTGGTGCGGAATCTCAGCCGGTGGATGTGATCGAGCCCTGTGACGGCGGAGATTATATCCAGAATCTCCATCATTACGGAAGTGTTGAGATCACTTCCCTGAACGATGGCAAGATCGTAAATATTGGTGCATATTCCGCACAGCCGGGTGACCTGGTCATCGCCGGCAAGATCAATATTGGTGATTCTGTAGACGCTGTAAAGGAGGTTCTTGGCAGTACACCGGACAGAGAAGATGAATATGGCGTCAGCTACCAGATCGGAAATACCTTTATGACTGTCAACATGGATAACGGAAAGGTATCCGGTGTCATGATGATGAATACAGAGAATACTCAGTAAATATGTGCTTTTCTCTGCACTTTGTAATATGGGCAGTAGGGAGTTATGAATTTGAATGAAAAAAGTTGGATTTCACTTTTTTTTCACAATTCCACCCTTTGTTCGACATAATTATGTGGTATTGTATAATTGTTCCTGATAAAGGATTCTATACCTTCCCCCACATTTACAGAAAGAGCCGTCGGCGTACACCGACGGCTTCTTTCTTTTCAGCGCTTCCGATTATAGTGGATTAACGTTCCTCGAGGACTTGGAAGATGTAAAATTTGAGGTAGTAGCTGGCTTCGTCCCCGGACCAGAGGATCGGATGATCTGCGGCCTGCGTGCGGTATTCCACCTGGCGGAGCTTTCGGTGGGCGGCGCGGGCGGCCTGGCCGATCACGGCGGTGAAGGTTTCATAATCCATAAAATGCGAGCAGGAGCAGGTGGCAAGATATCCGCCGTTTTTGGTGAGGCGCATGCCCTGCATATTGATCTCCCGGTAGCCCTTTGCCGCCTGTTTGATCTTATCGCGAGTTTTGGTAAAGGCCGGGGGATCCAGAATCACAACATCATATTTCTTCCCCTCCGCGTTCAGCCGGGGAAGAAGGTCCAGTACATCCGCCGCCTCAAAGGTCACTCTTTCGGAGAGTCCGTTCAGGGCGGCGTTTTCTGTTGCCTGCTGAACGGCAAGGTCGGAAACATCGATTCCCAGAACACTGTCCGCACCGCCGAGCCCGCAGTTCAGGGCAAAGGAACCGGTGTGGGTGAAGCAGTCGAGTACGTGAACGGTTTCGCCTGCGGCCTTCATCCTGCGGACAAGAGACTGCATGGCCATGCGGTTTCCCTTCTGATCCAGAAAGAAGCCGGTCTTCTGTCCGTTTTCCACGTCGACAATATATTTGACACCGTTTTCCGTAATCTGAAGCCGGGGATCAAAATCCGGAAGGTTTTCGGAAGAGGATTCGGCGAACATTTCGGCATGAAACGTTTCATCTGCCTTGGCGGACGCCCAAATAAGCCCCTTTGATCGGGGAAGCCCTTCTTTCAGACGGATCTTCGCATCGCTCCTCTCATAGATGGCACGGATCTGCACGCCATCCTCGGCCATCGCTTCCACGAGATATTCCAGAATTTTTGGTTTCAACAGGTCAATGCCAAGTGCGAGAGATTCCACTACGAGAACATCTTCATATTTATCAACAACGAGTCCGGGCAGAAAATCGGCCTCCCCGAAAATGACGCGGCAGGAGGAGGTGTCGATCACGGCTTTCCGGTAATCCCAGGCAGCGCGGACGCGCGCCCGGAGAAAGGTATCATCAATAGTGACCTCCGGATCGCGGGTCATCATCCGGATGGTAATTTTGGACTTTCGGTTGATGAAGCCGCGCCCCATGGGATAGCCGTCAAAATCCTCCACACGGACAATCTGGCCATCCTGCACTTCGCCCTCTATGCGGTCGATTTCATTGTCGTAGATCCAGGCGCCGCCGGCCTTGATGGTGCGTCCTTCGCCTTTTTTCAAAATGACAGTGCATTCGCTCATGTTGGTACTCCTTATGATTGCGTTTTGCTCGTTAAAGCCTTATAGCGATTTACATCGTATTATAAGATGGTAACGGGAAAAGGTCAATCGCGGCGCCGGTCCGCGAAGATTATTTTGCCATGCGGGAAATAAGAGACCTTGGCATATGGAAAACAGAGGCTTAATAGTAAAAAAAGGAATACCTGTTCCGAGGAGAATATGTTACAATGAATGGCAGTTTTGAAAAACTATGGATTTGTCGGTGTACAGGATATGGAGGGATGAAGAGGATGATAGAAAATAATACAATGAAAACTGCAATTATCATGCTTCTGCTTGGCTGTTTGCTCTTTTTCTTTACTGCATGCGGCAAGAAGACGGATGGAGCAAAAAAGGCAGAAGACACGGCTGGGGCCACAGAGACCGTAGCGGAGGCCGATACAAGCGGGCAGGCTACATCCGAAAAGGATGGAACGGAGCAGACGAAAACGGAAGCGGACGAAACGACGGAGGTAACCGAGGATACATCCGAAAAAGAGGAAGGAAAGGCGGGCGGCGCGCCCACGCTTCTTTATCAGGGACATGCCAGCATCCGGATTACAACATCGGAAGGAAAGGTCATTTATGTGGATCCCTTCCGCGGCGATGGCTATGATGTGCCGGCTGATCTGATCCTGATGACACACGGCCATGCGGATCATACCAATACTGCGCTTATCGAAAAGCAGAACGAGGGCTGTCAGACGATCAGCTGGAAAGAAGCCCTTGTAGATGGCGATTATAAGAGCTTCGACCTTGGCTATGTGAAGGTGGACGCTGTCGAAGCTTACAATGAGAATCATGATGAGAGATATTGTGTTGGCTACATCCTGACCTTTTCCAATGGAATCACCCTGTACCTTTCCGGCGATACATCTACGACACAGGCGATGGTTGGACTCGCGGAGCGGAATCTGGATTATGCCTTTTTCTGCTGTGACGGCGTTTACAATATGAATGTGGCGGAAGCGGCGGAGTGTGCACGGACGGTCGGTGCAAAACATAATATTCCTTATCATATGGTACCCTCCAGCAATCTGGATGGATTCGATCAGTCTGTGGCGGAGAGCTTTGATGCGCCGGGC
>CACYDN010000136.1 GCA_902773185.1 uncultured Lachnospiraceae bacterium
GATAAACTTCTCCATCTTTTCAACCAGACGCTCCGGCGTTGATCTGGCGCCGTTCCGGATCCAGTCTCCGACCGTTCCGAAAAAGCCAAAGGCCATAAACCGTGCATAAGCATGGCGTTGCATTTCACTGAGCAGATTCTCCTGATCGTGACTTTCCACAATCTGCAGGAAAAGCCGGGCAATGTTTTGAATCGTGTTTTCGAGTACCGGATTAAAGGAGCTTACAGTAGAATTCAAGATAAAATCCCTGTTGTCTCTGAGCTTTGTCAGAAATCCGATCATGTTTTCCTTCCAGTTATTCTTTGTCATGCCTTTCAGGTAAGGATCCAGAAAATTGGTATTATACACCCAGTTCAGAAGCTCCGTCTTATCCCGGAAATGATAATAAAAGGTCTGCCGGTTGATGCCTGACTGCACAGAAATATCCCGGACCGTGATCTTATCCAGGGGCTGCGTCTTTGCCATTTCGATCAGCGCATCCGCCACCTTCTGTTTTGTGAAATCACCTTCTGCCATACGATTCATCCTCCATGGGGTTACATTTTTGTAAAACTCACCAAGTACATCAATTTCAATAATTCCATCTTCTAAGAATACCGAGAGTTTTCTTCTCAGATTAATATCATACCACATTTCCGACAAAAATTAAACAGAATTCTTTTCAGGTTTATTTCAGTAACTTTACATATGATGATACCACGGATTGTATTTCAGAAGGTTTTCTGTTAAAATCAACTTAATTCTATGCAATCCGTGGAGGTAATACAAATGCTGTATGGCATTCTGGCCGTTTTCGTAGCAATCATGGTTATTTATATCATAACCGTCAATAAAGTGCAGAAGCTGGATTCCCGCGCAAAGGACAGTGCTTCCGAAATCGACACCTGGCTTTGGGACGATAACCGCGCTCTGACACAGCTCTCTGACAGTATGGCCGAGCTTGGGACGCCTCTTCCCGAAAAGGAGAAAAGCTCCCGCAGCCTGATCACACTGGGCATGCCCGCATCCCTGCAGACCATGATTGGCATTGAGCTCACCAAAACCTGGCAGGAAGCCGAGGAGCTGATCAAAAATAACGAAAAGCTTTCCAAGAACGAAACCATTACCGCGCTTCAGGAAAAGCATGCAAAGCTGAAAATCGAACTCATGAAGACCTCAAACGAATACAACAGACGTGCCCGCGAGTTCAATTCGGCCATCAGCAAATTCCCGGCCAGCTGGGTTGCATCCCGCAAAGGGCGCCGCTCCAAGGAATTCTTTAACGGCGTCTATTAAGAAAGGCTTCACGAACCATTACCCGATCATTTGATCGGACAGCATGAATCGGAGTTGATCTACTATGCGTGTACTCGTAATCGAAGATGAAAAACGGCTGGCGGAAACCATTGCCGATGTAATAGAGAGCGCCGGCGACGGCGTGGATATCCAGAACAACGGGAAGGATGGCTACCTCGATGCCACCTCCGGCATGTACGATGCCATTGTTCTGGATGTCATGCTTCCGGGAATGGACGGTTTTTCCATCCTGGAAAAGCTTCGTGCGGAAAACATTATGACACCGGTTCTCATGCTCACCGCCCGCACAGAGCTTACCGACCGCGTAAACGGTCTCAACCTCGGTGCGGATTATTATCTCACAAAGCCCTTCGAGAACGAAGAGCTTCTGGCCGCTCTCCACGCTATCATGCGGCGGAAAAAAGAAGTGATCACCGATAAGATTACCTTTGGCGATCTGACGCTGGATACAGCCTCCTGCGAGCTCAGCTGCGGCAAAAAGAGTCTCAAGCTGAACGCCAAGGAATTCGATATCATGCGGTATCTGATGCTCTCAGGCACCGCCATTCTCTCCAAGGAAACACTCATCATCAAGGTTTGGGGATATGACTCCGATGCCGGCGACAACAATG
Source organism: uncultured Lachnospiraceae bacterium (assembly GCA_902773185.1). GTDB lineage: Bacteria > Bacillota > Clostridia > Lachnospirales > Lachnospiraceae > Eubacterium_Q. Next base: position 1,908 of record CACYDN010000136.1, read on the forward strand.
TGGAGGCTTATATTTCCTTCCTGCGCCGCAAACTCACCGCCCTCAAATCCCATGTATCGATCCGGGTTGCCCGCAAGATCGGCTACCACCTGGAGGAAGCATGAAAAACCCCTATCTTAAACGACTTCGCATACAGTTCATTCTGGTCATGATGGGAATCTGTCTCGGATTCCTCCTTACCATTTTTGGCGTGCAGTATTTTTCCTCCCGCCGTTCCATGCGGCAGGAAAGCGAAACCGCGCTCGATATTGCTTTGGATCGAAACGACTGGATGATGGGCGGAATGTTCCCCGGCGAAAATCCCGGACAGCAGAATGAGCAGGA
>CACYDN010000137.1 GCA_902773185.1 uncultured Lachnospiraceae bacterium
CTTCGCTCCGCTCGCATCGTGTATCCCTCGCTCCGCTCAGGACCATGGGGCCCTCCCTCACTTCGCTCGGGCAATCCCATGGCTATTGTACCATTTTTACCAATTGTCTGACAATTGAAAAATGGCAATCTTTTTTTCTTATTTATATAAATATTTTTGATTTTAATTCATTTATCATCAAGCCATCTAAAAGCCTGCACGGCAATTCCGCCGGCCATACCTCATTCCGGTTGGCGTTTTACAGCGATCACAAAACCCGCCTCACATTTTTAACACTTTCCGGATCCGCCATACTCTCCCGCAGACGCTGCTTGAGCAAAATCTTCTTTCCTTTATCCGTGCTGACCGGAATGAGCTTCCCACCGGTATTTCCGGCAAAGCTTTCCGCCACTCCTTTTGCGTTCAGTATAGACGGAACAGAAGCATAGTTCTTCCGGAAAAATCCGAACTGCACCAGATATTTGGGTACGGTTCCCACGGCGAGCGCCTCCTTCATGCAGGATGCAAAAAGCCTCGCGTCCCGTTCGGAAACATCGTCCAGATAGAACATCTGTCGGTTTCCTCTCTTCTCCGGTCTCACGCAGGCACCGCTATGGAGCATTCCCTTTTCCTGCAGCGTCCGAGCCATTCCATCCGCCAGGCGGCTCAGCCTCTTCAAGGGCAGCCCACCGGAAGCCTTATAGGATGGACCTGTTTCTACGGTTACCACATCCCGGACAGCCAATGTCCTATATTCGCCGGCCATCCGCTCCCAGGCATGCCGCATGGATTTCCGATCGGCAGCATACCGGAACATCATACTGTTCCACCCTTCCGAATTTCCGGCAATCTGCCGAAGATTCATTGCGTATACCGCCTGCTGCTCCGCAGGGACAAGCCGCTCCCAGCCGCTGCTGATTTCCCTTCCGTCCATACTGAGTCCTGTGATCGACAGAAACCGTTGGCGCATGGCCTGCACCTCGCCGGTGTTATCCGTCCCGGGAAGGTATGCCATGAGATGCCAGATATTGGCCGCTTTATCGGGTGCCCCACTCCGGATGCGGAGCGCCCGGCCGCGCATCTGATTGGTTTTTACATACATTCGGGAGGTGCTTCCGATGATCAGCGTATTCACCGCCGGCGCATCCCAGCCCTCACCGAGGAGCGCTGCCGTACCGATCAAAATCTCGACAGCCCCTTCCGTAAAATACCCTGTAACAAGAGAAACCAGACTGTCACTTCTGTCCTGTCCCTGTTCGATCAGAGAATAGCCCGTAAGCCCCAGCTTCTTTGCATTTCCTTTCCAATCCGTTTCGGCGAGAAGCCTCTCCATCAGGGGATCCGGCAGGATGACCATGCTCCCCGAAAGAACACCCAGGCGTGTCCTGTATGTCCGCCGGGCCGCCGGATTTTCCGCGGTATCCGCCGCAAAATACTTCTCCAGATTTCCCAGATGCTCCTCCCGCCGCAGCTTTTCAAACACCGTGGATACACCCGGTTCACTGAGGAGCGCATCACTTTCCACCTTGGCCATATCTTCCTTCCGGATATGATCCATCAGAACGAGGCACCGCAGGTTTTCACCCATATTCCGGGACTCCTGCCGAATGATATCGGTTATGGCATCCAGCTTCGCACCGGATTTTCCCAGAATCTTATCAATCTCATCATCCGATTTATCGGTAATCTTTCCGTTTTTCATCATATGGCAGCGTATGAGGCGCTCCGAAAGCCACGCGCGGAGCTGCTCGGAAAACGATGCCGGATCATGCTCCAGAATATCCCGCATGAGAGGGACAAAAAAATCCGCCACATCCATGTAGCCCCTGTAATGCAGCTCCTCCGGATGTTTTCTTTCCTCCTCCCGGAATGCACTTAGGATCCGTTTATCCCAGCCGGAAAAAGCCTTCTCCGCCTGAAACCGATCCCCTTCAAGCTCCACCTGCCACGTTTTTTTCATAAACAGCATATAGGCCAAAATATGCGTCAGAAAAGCCGGATGGGCAAGAAGCACCTCCTGTTTTTCCTCCGGCGCGCGTAGCACCGGGTGATTCCTTATCTCCATGTACAGAGACGGATTCCGCAGGATTTCCGTAACGGCCGCATCCGTTTCCGCCTGCAAAAGCCGAATTCTCTCCTCCTCGCTCCTGAGAGGCGTGGCGATATAGAGAAAGTCCTGATGCGGACAGAGACATTTTTTCCCGACCATTTCCGGAATGGAAATTTCCATATCGATTTCTCCGCAGAGTCCGATATACCGTTTCCACTCTGTATCCGAGGTATCCATGGGCGGCGTGGCGGTAAGCGCCACAAGCTTTACCCGGATGCCGGCCAGAAGGTTTGTCAGCGCCTTCCACCACTCCCGTTTCAGGTGATGCGCCTCATCCAGACAAACGGTTCCGATCCGGTTTTCCCGGCAAAATGCCCGGAGCAGCCCGGCGTTCCCGATTGCAGCACCGTCCTCCGCTTCTGTCTCATCAGGCTCTTTCTCATCGGTTTCTGTAGCTTCATCCGTTTCCGCCCGGCCTTCTCCCCGGTCCTGCGTCTCCGCCTGATACATGGCCTGATACGTCATGCAGGTGATGAGGCCCGGTGACCGAAAATCCGTAGAAAAAAGCCCCTCCTGCAGAGAGCCGTTACCTCCGAAATAGATATCGGCAAACCGCTCCTTCCACTGATTCCTGAGGTTGATCGTCGGTACCAGGATCAGCGTTCTTTCGCCAAGGTGACGGATCACCTCGAGCCCCAGCACCGTCTTCCCCGCACCGGGCGCAGCCGCTACGTGGAGCTTATCATCCTCCATCAAAAGGTCGATCCGGTCCATCACACGCTGCTGATAATCTCTGAGCGGATACCGCATGGTAAGCTTTCTGAAAATATCTTCCATTCCTGTTTCATTCCCTTTCTTTTCGATATAACATTCCCATTTTACCATAATCCGCCCGCGGAAAGAACCCCCTGTCGGATGGTACAAATTGTTCAAAAAAGAAAACGAATTTTGCACACCATATCCCTTTACAGGCATACGGTTTTGCGGTAAAATGACTATAACTGTGAAGGTAAAAGGAGATTGTCCCCTTGAGAATTAATCTAAACGAAATTCTATATGCCGTATCCTTCGGCCTGGATTCCGTGGAACATGAGCTCACCGGCACGAAGATGGGCCATAGCAAGCGTGTGACCGCTCTTGCTGTCATGACCGGCAAGGCGCTGGGGCTTTCCGATAAGGAGCTCATTGACCTTGCTGCGTATTCCATTCTGCATGACCATGCCTATACCGAGGTCAATCAGGAAGAGCTGGAATACAAGCGCTACAACAACGGGGAAGGCTATGCCAAGCGTGATTTCGATATCCGCCACTGCATCATCGGAGAAAGCAATACCAAATATGTGCCGTTCCGCACCAATAACCGGGATGTCATTCTTCTTCATCATGAAAACGCTGACGGTTCCGGTCCCTTCGGTAAAACGAGCCAGCGAACGCCGATTAAGGCCCAGCTGATCCACATGGCGGATCTGATCGAGCAGGAATTTGAGCTCAACATGTCGGATACCAATACCTTGGGCGGCATTTTGTACTTTGTGAAATCCAACACCGGCACGCTCTTCTCCCAAGAGGTTGCCGATGCGTTCACCAAAAACTTCAAACAAAAACAGCTGTCCCAGCTTACATTCTCCAACATCGATACCTACCTCCGGAAGGTCATCAAGAATTACGATGATGAATATTCCTTCTCTGAGGTTCGAAATCTGGCAACGCTTCTCGCTCGGATCGTGGACTTCAAGTCCCACTACACCTGCCGCCATTCCATCGGCGTGGCGGAGAATGCGGAATCTCTGGCTCTCTGTTATCAGTTCCCGGAGGATAAAACGACCAAGTTTTATCTGGCCGGCGCCCTGCATGACATTGGCAAACTCATGATTCCGAATGCCATCCTGCAGAAGCCTGCCCGGCTCGATGAATATGAATACGAGCAGATGAAAAACCACGCCTACTACACGTACGATATTCTGCGGAAGATCAAGGGCATGGATGATATCATGGTCTGGGCCAGCCATCACCACGAAAAGCTGGATGGCAACGGCTATCCCTTCGGTCTTACGGCAGATCAGCTTTCGATTGAAGAACGGATGATGACCTGCGCCGACATTTACCAGGCGCTCACCGAGGAACGGGCCTACAAAGAAGGCTTTGAACACAGCAAAGCCATTGCCATCATGCGCGATATGGCCATGAAGGGCGAAATCGACTATAATGTGGTCAATAACGTTGACATGATTTTCTCGCGCCGCGGTACCTTCCGCGATGCGGCCACAACTGTTCTGAATAGTTAGCAGTACAAAAAAACCGCCCACCGGGGCGGTTTTTTTGTTATCTGTTATTCGTGTGATTTGCTACTTTGTTCCGAAAATCCGATCACCGGCATCGCCGAGACCCGGGACGATATACGCATTTTCATTCAGTTTCTCATCCACACAGCCGACATAGATATCGATATCCGGATGCGCCTTTTCGAGCGCGGCAAGTCCCTCCGGCGCCGCTAAGATACACATAAACTTAATGTTGGTGCATCCCTTGGCCTTGATAAATTTCACGGCCTGGATGGCAGAACCGCCGGTCGCCAGCATCGGACCCGGCAGGATCACAACTCTCTCGCCGATATTCTCCGGAAGCTTGCAGAAATACTCATGGGGCTCATGGGTATCCTCGTCCCGGTAAAGACCGATGTGGCCCACCTTTGCAGCAGGTACCAGAGAAAGGATTCCGTTCACCATACCGAGACCGGCCCGTAAAATCGGAACAACCGCAAGCTTCTTACCGGAAAGAACCGGCTGGTAGGATTCCGCAATCGGAGAACGCACCAGCTGAAGCTCCGTCGGGAGATCCCGCAATGCCTCATATCCCATCAGCATAGCAATCTCTTCTACCAGGATACGAAAATCCCTTGTTCCTGTATTTTCGTCCCTGAGCAGCGTAATCTTATGTTTGATCAGCGGATGATCGATGATAAATGTAGCCATTTTTCTCTCCTTTCTCCTTATCCCAAACAACAATTCTATCTGCCTTTCTAAAATTCCCCACCGGGCATCCCGGTGGGAAATTTATGATTCGGCATTTTATTTGCTGTTTTCGGTTACGACACCGGGTTTTAAAATCTGCTTCACAACAGTAAGCGTTAAGATCATCAGCAGAATTGCGACCGGAAGCGCAATATAGGCTTTCGGAACAAAACCGGCAATGATATAGGATACAAAGCTGACACCCGCCACAGTCATGGCATAGGGCAGCTGCGTCGCCACATGGGTCACATGGTCACATTGCGCACCGGCACTGGCCATGATGGTAGTATCCGAAATCGGTGAGCAGTGGTCGCCGCATACGGCACCTGCCATACATGCGGATACACAGACAACACCGAGCGGATCGGTCAGCGGGAATACACCCAGCGTGATCGGAATCAGGATACCGAAGGTTCCCCAGCTGGTTCCCGTGGAGAACGAAAGGAAGCATGCGATCAGGAAGATGATACCCGGCAGAAGCGTCTGGAAATCTGCCGCATGTCTGGTTACCAGAACCTCAACAAACTGCTTTGCACCCAGGCTGTCGGTCATTCCCTTCAGTGTCCAGGCAAAGGTCAGGATCAAAATCGCCGGAACCATAGCCTTGAAGCCTTCCGGAAGGCTGTCCATCAGGCTCTTGAAATCCAGAACCCGGCGGACCAGATAATAAAAGATTGTCAGGATCAGCGTTGCCGCGGAGCCAAGCATCAGACCAACGGATGCATCCGCATTGGAGAACGCATCCACAAAGCTTTCTCCGTCAAAGAAGCCGCCGGAATAGATCATACCGATCACGCAGGAAGCAATCAGGACAACAATCGGAAGGACAAGATCGATCACCTTTCCCTTCGGATTGGCCCCCTCATCCGCAGCTGCAGCCGCCTGCTTCATACCGGAGAAAATATCTCCTTTTTCTTTTGCATTCTTTTCATGCTTTGCCATCGGACCGTAGTCAAATTTGGTAAAGGCCAGGAAAAGCATCATGATGATTGTCAGGATCGCATAGAAATTGAACGGAATTGCTTTGATAAAGAGATGCAGACCGTTGCCATCCTCCACATAGGAAGATACAGCCGCCGCCCAGGAGCTGACCGGCGCAATGATGCAGACCGGCGCAGCCGTTGCATCGATCAGATATGCCAGCTTCGCGCGGGAAATCTTACTCTTATCGGTTACCGGCCGCATAACGGAGCCGACTGTCAGGCAGTTGAAATAGTCATCAATGAAGATGAGTACACCCAGAGCGATCGTTGAAAGCTGTGCACCCACGCGGGTTTTGATATGCGCCGATGCCCAGCGTCCGAACGCCGCGGAACCGCCGGCCTTGTTCATCATGGAAACAAGCGCGCCCAGGATGACCAGGAACACCAGAATACCTACATTGTAAGAATCAGCCAGAGACGCCACGATACCATCGTTGAAGGAATGGGTCATGGTCTTTTCGAAGTTGAAATTGGACCAGAGAATACCACCGGAGATGATACCCACAAACAGGGCCGAATATACTTCCTTGGTGATGAGCGCCAGAGCGATTGCGATCACAGGCGGATACAGTGCCCAGGATGTCATGAAAAACTTCGGGATCAGGCTGCCGTCAATTGAGCCATCCTCGGCCAGAAAACCGAACTCCTCGGCAATTTCCGGTGTAACACTGATCGATTTGTCGATGAGGGCAAACACTCCCGTGATCACGACAAATGTCGCCACAATCAGCAGAAGCTTCTTTTTTTCTTTCATACCTTGCCTCCTTGTGCTTTTGTATAGCAGGCTGTCCGAAGACGCAGCGAAGCGAGTTTTCGGACAATCCGATTCGGTGGGCATGGTATAAAAAACCTGCCCACCGTTCCTTATTATAGCAAAGAACGGGGGCAGGGGCAATTATTTCCCTAGTATAACGTTCGAAAAATAACTGGACTAATGCGACGAATGCTTGCCCGAGAGTGCAGTGACAAAAACGTAGCTGTAGTGGGCTACA
>CACYDN010000138.1 GCA_902773185.1 uncultured Lachnospiraceae bacterium
CGGGAAGGGCAAATATGCATACAAACGGGAAGACGGGGTGTATGTCGTTCCGATAGGGTGTTTAAGAGACTAAGCTTATCCGTTGATAAAATGTGAATTTTGTTAATATGAAGTAATAAAGGCTTCAGACCTGTTCGCGTAAGAATAGGCGGGGGCCTTTTTAGATTGTGTCAGTTGTTTTAAGAATAGATAAGGACATTATGAAAACATACGCCCATACTACAAGGAACTGTGAGTTTTATCTTTTAAGATAATCGAGAATGTCAAATCAGAGATTACAGAGATAATTCTTTGTTACAGGAGGGTTCGATATACCAGTTAATATAGACGTCTTCCCGAAAACGGCATAAAAATGGGTAAATATGTGAATAAGCACCGTATAAGGTATATTTACGGTTGATATTTGGATAGAGGAGTGCTAAAATTCAGTTACGAGGACTGTATTCCTTCAAAAGCAGAGCAAAAGCAGAATTTGCAGAAATGCAGGAGAGGAGCGGCTTATGACAATTGAGGAAATGAAGAAAAGGAAACAGGAAATGGGCTACTCCAACGGTAGACTGTCGGAGCTTTCCGGTGTACCGGTTGGAACACTTCAGAAAATCTTCAGCGGGGAAACAACATCTCCTCGGTATGACACTGTCCGAGCGCTTGCGGAGGTTCTTTCAAGCATTCCGGATGAAGTACGTGAACCTGCATTGGTGTACAACAGGAATCTGAAATCGGATTCTTTGAATAGCACCCCAAATGATTTTTATGAAGGGGGAAAGACAATCGACGATTATCTGGCGCTTCCGGAAGGGGCTCGTGTCGAGCTGATTGATGGGAAATTTTACGAAATGGCAGCGCCTACCACAATTCATCAGAGGATTGGTCTGATTCTCGGATCACTTTTATCGAACCATATTGCAAAGAATGGCGGTATGTGTGTTCCGTTTCTGGCACCGACCGATGTCCAGCTGGACTGCGACGAGAAAACCATGATGCAGCCGGATGTGCTTGTAGTCTGTGACAGGAATAAGATTACAAGACCACGGATTGTAGGTGCACCCGATCTTGTGATCGAGATTATATCGCCGGGTAATGCGGTTACCGATGCTCTGATCAAGTTGTCAAAATACCAGAAAGCCGGTGTCAGAGAATACTGGATTGTTTTTCCCGATGAAAAGCAGATTATCGTCTATGATTTTGAGAATGATGCCACACTCAAAATATACACCTTTGAGGATGAAATTCCGGTCGGAATCTGGAATGGTGCTTGTAAGATCGATTTTAAATCCATCTACGCGCAGATTGAGTTCATGTATTAAGCAATAAGCTTCTCACAGTGCAGTACTTTACTTTTTATGTTAATTCCAGTATAATATGTAAGTTAGTAAAACAGTATGTTCCGTGCCGGAGGAGCGGGCGTTCTGTTAGCGCCAGGCCCGTGATTGGGTGACGAGGTTGGCAGTGGTCGAAAGACTCGGCGGATGCTGTCACGGCTAAAAAATGCAACAGATGGTTGCTTCATTGATTCATACGGAAGGAATCTCAAATGGTTGCATTTACGGTGAGCCGTCAGGGAGAAAGGAAAAAGCAGAATCAAAACTGTAACAGAGTTTTTCCCGACACCGTGATCTGCAGAAACACGAAAGAGCTGTTATCGAATTATAGTGGGGAAAACAGTTTTGTAAGAGAAATACTGAGCAGACAGCCTGTATTTCAGCAGAGAAAAGGAGATAATAAATGAGAGTAGTAATTCAGGAAGATTATAATAAGATGTGCCTTTGGGCAGCAAACTATATTGCAGGTAAGATCAAAGCCCATAAGGAGGATCGTCCCTTCGTGCTCGGCCTTCCGACAGGCTCCAGCCCCATCGGGGTATATAAGGAACTGGCCAGAATGAACCAGGCAGGCGAACTCAGTTTCGCCAATGTAGTGACCTTTAACATGGATGAGTATCTGGGGCTGCCTCATGAGCATGATCAGTCCTACTGGTATTTCATGCATGACAATTTCTTCAACCACCTTGTAGATATGAAGCCGGAGAATATCAACATCCTGAACGGTATGACAGACGATCCGGAAGGGGAGTGCGCAAGGTATGAGGAGAAGATTGCTTCCTACGGCGGCATCGATCTCTTCATGGGCGGCATCGGTGTGGACGGCCACATTGCATTCAATGAACCCTTCACAAGTCTTGCATCCCGTACCGGTATCAGAAACTTAACGACCGATACCCGTATCGTGAACAGCCGTTTCTTCGGCAACGATCCCGAGAAGGTTCCTTCTCAGGCACTTTCCGTAGGTGTTGGTACAGTAACCGATTCCAAAGAGGTTCTGATCCTGATCAACGGCCACAACAAGGCACGTGCACTTGCCGCAACGGTTGAAGGAAACGTAAGTCATAAGTGGACCTGCAGTGCCCTGCAGATGCACAACGGCGCTATCATTGCTTGTGATGAGGCTGCCTGTGGCGAACTGACAGTAGATACCTACAAGTATTTCCTGGATATTGAGCAGAACGAGAGGCTGTAACATGTACACAATTAACGACCTTTATGACCTCGATCATACACTGGCGGCGGATTATCTCCGTCAGTTCACCTATCCCTGGGAGGCCCTGAAGGGAATCAAGGATATGATCCTTGCTCTCGGCCCGACACTGGGAGAGGATTATGAAGAGGTTTCAGAAAATGTATGGGTTCACAAGACGGCAAAGGTATTCCCTTCCGCTTATCTTGGCAGTCCCTGCATCATTGGGCCGAATACGGAAGTAAGACACGGCGCATTCATCCGCGGCAGCGCCCTTGTTGGTGCGGACTGCGTAGTCGGCAACTCCGTAGAACTGAAGAACGTGATCCTTTTTGATCATGTACAGACCCCGCATTACAATTATGTGGGCGACAGTATCCTGGGCTATTTCTCCCACATGGGAGCAGGCTCCATTACATCTAACGTCAAGAGCGACAAGAAGCTTGTTGTCGTTCATAATGGGACCGAGCAGATTGAGACCGGTGTGAAGAAGTTCGGCGCAATGCTGGGCGACTATGTAGAAGTAGGCTGCAACGCAGTCTGCAACCCCGGTACCGTGATCGGCCGCCACTCCAACGTATATCCGACCTCCTGTGTAAGAGGCGTTGTTCCGGAGAACAGCATTTGGAAGGACAGCGGCGTGGTAGTAACAAAGGAGGACAGATAAATGGGAAAGTATTTCGGAACAGACGGCTTCCGCGGTGAAGCAAACAAGGATCTGACGTTTGAGCATGCGGTAAAGATCGGCCGTTTCCTCGGCTGGTATTACGGTGTTCGTCAGAATAAGAAGGCAAAGATCGTGATCGGTAAGGATACCCGCCGTTCATCCTACATGTTTGAATACGCACTTTGTACAGGTCTTATGGCCAGCGGCGCAGATGCCTACATCATGCATGTAACCACCACGCCGTCCGTAGCATATATAGCA
>CACYDN010000139.1 GCA_902773185.1 uncultured Lachnospiraceae bacterium
AACCGGAATTGATCAGGTAGAAGGTATACGCAATATAATTCTGCCCGTTGTGACTGCCGTTCACCATATCGATATTCGCCGGCAGATCTTCTCCGCTGATGTTGGTCATGTCGTAGACGATATCCGCATTGAGCCGCGAAACCGTATGATCATACTCCGGCGTTTCGGAAAGGCAGAGCCCCTGCTTCGCCATGTCATACTTATTGACCTTGACTGTAAAGCTGCCAAACTTGTCATAAAAATACGAAATAGCGTAAGCAACCGCAAGGATAGCCACCAAAATGCCGATGAGGAGTGCAATGATTCTGGTCAGGACAACGTGGCGTTTAACCTCCTTTGCCGTTCGCCTGAGAGCCGTCACATCGCGCATCTTCTCTTCATTTTGGTTCGCTGCGCCTGTATTCAGTTCTTCGTTTTTCTTCTTTCTAGCCAAATCTCTCGCCTCAATCTCTGTTTGTTCTATTTTGTCGCCCGAACCCGTTACAAGGATATGTGCGTTTCGGTCGTTTTTAAACAGTTTATTCGTCCTTCTTCTTCCTGAGGTACCGCTCCTGCACGTATTTGCCGGCCAGGTTTCCCGCGCCGTAACGGCACTTGGAACGATACAGAAGCTCCGCCTGATTGGATGTCGAAACGCCATCCGCAATTGGCTCCGCGCCCAGACCGTCGATGAAATTCACCACGGAATCGACCGCCAGACTTCCCCGATCGCCCTTATTCAGATATCCGATGATTTCCTGGCTCATCATGACGTAGTCCACCGGATAAAGCGCAAGCTTCATCAGCGGACAGCTGGTGCCGCCAAACTCCGGCATGAGGAAATGAAAGCCTCTGTTTCGAAGCTGTTCCACATTGTGCATATGCTTCCTCTCGCCCTCCACAAGAAGGTCCGGTGGAAGCTCAAAACAAATGCGGTTCGTGTCCATTTCTGCGGTATCCATCATCTGCATCAGCCAGTTCTGGGCAGATGAGCTTCCCAGAAACCGCATGGGCATATAAAGGGATATCCATTTGTAATAAAAGTCTCTTTCCCGGAGCCGGATGCCGGTCTCCAGAACCTGCGTCAGCTCCAGTTCAAACAATGTGATTGCCTGGTCGCTGAGCTCCGCCACGCCGCGGTAACTCTCCGGCATGATGGTGCCGAGACTTGGGGTATTCAGTCTTGTTTTCGACTGGAGAAACGTTGTCTCTCCGGTCTCAAATTCCCGGATGCCGCGGTACAAAAGTTCCACCGCACGCAGTCCCCCAACCAAAGTTTCCATAGAATCCGATTCCTTCCTCGGTGGGTCCCGGTGCCGATCATCTCAGAGTGCAAGACAAAAGCACCTAATTCGATAGGTATACATAATATAGTATATAAATATTCTGCCTCTATGTCAAGTAAAGGGCACAATGTGAAACATATATGAAACACATTACCTCTACTCCTTTTCCTCTTTTACGGTGCTGATGATTTTCAACTCTCCGTTGTACTCTCCCACAACAAATGTGGAGTTGTAATCCTCCTTATAGTCGGGAATATTCGTTTGTACATTAGAGTAGATTCGTTTTCCTTTCACCTCCACCTTTCTGAAATCGGAAAGTGTCACATTACCGTATTCCTCGGAAATCTTATTCGCATATTTTTCAATCACATCGTCCGATAGTTTTCCCGTTTCTTTGACTGTCACATCATACCGCACCCTGTCGCCGCTTTCCTTCATCGACTGAAATGTCTCAGCCGTCATTTCCGCGTAGGTGATCCCACCCCTTTTCTCAATACGTTTATCTGTGATTTTCGGCGCCAGCGTAGCGCAGAGCGCCTCGGCATCCATGTCCTCATACGCTTTCAGATAAGTCTTTATCAGTTTCTCATACGGTGTCTCCTTGTGATTCGAACGTACACGCCAGATAACGATACTAATTCCAACGCCAAGAAGCACCGAAAAAAGCAACAGAATCAGGATGATTTTTATTTTTCTCCTTTTTTTCGGCTGTACATCCGAATCCGATGATACCTGCAGTTCGGAAACTTCCATTGTTTCTCCGCCTGTTCCCGCATCGTCCGAGCCCTCCCGGGAAATAGCACCGAATTCAAATTTGGTTCCCGAATTCTCTTGTTTTGACGAAGAGCCACTCGCCGCGGAATTCTCTTGATTTAACGAAGAACCTTTTCCTCCGGCATTCTCTGCATGATACTTCCCGGCTTGAAGATTACCGGCTTGTTGACTTTCCTCATGAAGCTTCCCGGCCGAATCCAAATTGTATATAGATGTATTTCCGGCGTTTGCAGATTCCCTCTGCATATTCGGTGCGCCGCAATATCCGCACACAAACTGATCCGGATAAACCTCATTTCCACACTTCGGACACTTCAATTCTATACCCCTCCACCAATACGACATATCTTACCATCAATGAATCATACTTTACCACGATTCTCTGCCGCTTTTTTTGCTGCTTTTTCATCATTATTCTACTTTTACTGAAAAGAAATATTTCCAATATGCCATTATTTTGATTGAAATCCCACCCATTTCACCCGAATTCTATCTTCACTGAAAAGTATTATTTTCAATATGCTCTCATTTTTTTTGAGTTCCCATCCATTTTTCAATTCTTACTAGCAAGAAAAATGATATAAAAATCGGATTTTTAATAAAACAAGATGTAATAGGTTTACATAATACAAAATCATGCTCTCAAATCCAAAAAAATGGGTGGGAATGCATTCATAGACGGGATGATGCTTCTCTTTTGCTTTTCGGGCACCGCGCAACGTAATTTGAAATACTATTTCGAGTACCGCGCAACATACCTAGAAAAGCTATTTCCAACACCGGGCAGCATCATTTGAAATACTATTTCAGACGCAGCGCAACATACCTAGAAAAGTTATCCCCGACACTACATTGCTAGCCGGAAATTCTCTCAGGCACTGCGTTACGTAGCCGGAAGAACTATCCCAGATACTGTATGCAGAGCATTGTAATATCGTCCGACTGCTCTGCCCCTGCAGTAAACTTTCTCACATCCGCAAGCACTCTGTCACAGACTTCCTCAACCACATAATCGGCAGGAGCCTCTCCCTCTTTCGCAGCAAACTCTTTCTCATCTTCCTCAGCAGAAACCTCGGCAACTGAATCTTCCTCAGTAGTGGTCTCGGTAACTGAAGCATCCTCAGAAGATGCTCCGGAAACAGCATCATCCTCTTCAGAAACAACCTCTTTCGAAACAACCTCTTCTCCCACCTCCGAAAGGAGGCTCTGCAGCCTCTTATCGCCGTACAGCTCTTCATTCACATTGGTGGCCTCGGTTACGCCATCGGTGTAAAGGAAAAGAATATCGCCCTTTTCGAGCTGCAGCGTATGCTCCCGGTAGCGGATACCCTCCATGCCGGCGAGCACGAGTCCCGGTTTCAAAACAGCAAATTCCGCGCTTCCTTTATGGATCAGCACCGGTGCGTTATGGCCTGCATTTGCCACCCGCACAAGACCGGTTGAATAGTCAAGATAACCCATCCATGCAGTCACAAACATCTCGGCATCGTTGCCCTCACAGAGCATTTCATTCGCCCGCGTGAATGTCTCTGCCGGCGAAAGACCGCTCTCCGCAAGGCTCTTGATCACCGTCTTGGCCTTCATCATAAACATGGCGCCGGGGATGCTCTTCCCCGAAACATCCGCGATCAGGAAGCCAAGCGTATGATTGCTCAGCATAAAGAAATCATAAAAATCACCGCCAACGGTTTTTGCCGCGTTCATGCTGGCGAAAAGCTGAAATTCCTTCCTGTCCGGAAATGGCGGGAACACCGATGGAAGCGCAGAGTTTTGAATGGCCTCCGCCACAGCCAAGTCCGCATCGATCCGGGCCGCTGCCTCAGCAATATACCCGTTCAGGCGTTCCACCGTCGCATTGATATCCTTCGACAGAGCATGGAATTCACGGGTATCGCCGACATGCACACGTTCTTCCAGATTTCCGCCCGTGATTCGTGCCAGGGACGCATTCACGAGGTCCAGATTCCGGATGACCCGGCGCCGGATCATGAGATGCAGGGCAACAAACAGAACAGCAAAGACGATCACCTCTATGGTGATCAGCCAGAGAATTGTCCTTCTTGCATGGATCATCGCCTCGGATTCCGGATACACGCTCAGGATGTACACACCTCCCTTTTTACCCATGCAAAAAACGCACTTTTCTCCCCAGAAGGTGTGGTGACCCAGCATCATTTTGTACTCATAATCAACGACTCCGTTGCTCGTATCTGCTTCAATGGAATATATGAAATCCCTTTCCGCCGATTCCGACACATAGTCTTCCATCAGCTCCGGATACGGAAATGCCGTTTGACTCTTTTCATCATCGGTACAGCCAATGATCGTTCCTTCCTCATCCACCATCACGGAATAACCGGTTGTACCGATGATCCGGTTCAGCGTCAGTACTTCCGCCGCAGAGGAACCAACCATATCAAAATACTCCTCGTCATAGGCGAGCAAAAATATGACATCCGGGGTGTCAAAGGTTGTCATCCCCATGTAATACACATCCAGCTTTCCATCGATGGTCTTCACCGGCTGTGGCGTAACATAGGCACCATCCTGCTCTTCGCCTTCGGAGAAGTGTTTTAAAATATCAGAAATTCCTTCGATATCATTCGCATTCATCCCCAGAAACTCTTCCTCACCGGAAACAAGAATTGTTCCGTCCCTCTTTATGACGTACGAATAAGAGGAGTCCTCCAGCATTTCTTTGATTGCTTCCTCACCGCCATCTCTGTAGGCATCAAATATCGTATAGCCGGCTTCATATATTTTGTTCCAAACTGATACGGTCAGATCTGTCATCAGAGAGACATTATTGAACTTCAAAAGCTTCCTGGCCTCTTTTTCACAGATTCGGCAAAGCACTGCATAGGTCACGGCGGTCGATGCAAGAAATGCGATGACGACCGCTAATAATATCCTCATGGTAATGACCCGGGAAATCTTCTTTTTCGATTTGTCCGATGCTCCGCTCTTTTTCTCTTTTTTCGAGACATCTTCATTTTCTTTTTTCGTATCGTTTTTCATAAATCATCTCCAAAACCTGCCGCTCCCGTGAAATTATCCACGAAAGCGGCAGGCTTCTCCTTTGATCTGAAACATGTCTCATTCCCGAACGGCATCACTGCTTTTTCTTCTTCATTCCGAGCGTGATACCTGCACCGAGGAGTGACAGACCGAGAACGATTTCCAGGAAGAGGATTGGCATATCATCTCCCGTTTTTGCACTCTTTTCTTTTGTATTGGCATTCGCCGCATTGTTTGCCCGGTTCGGTTTTGTATTCGAGTCGGCAGGCGAAGGTGTTACGGAAGGATCCGCATCCTTCTTCGGATCCCCGGAGCCGGGCGTATCCGATTTGGAATCATCATCCTTTCCACCCTGATCATCAGCCTTCCTGGCGATCACCGTAAACTTAGCCACCGCCGTGAGCTGATTTTCAAAATGCATCGTCAGTGTATGCTCCCCAACCGAAAGTGTCTCCAGATAATCGGCCGGAAGGGTAAGGATCAGACTGCCCGCCTTCTTTTCGTAAGCGGTATCCGAAACAGCCGTTCCGTCCATATCAAGTCCTTCGAAGCTGCCAAAGGTCTTTTCATCATTGCAGGACCGCTTTGACGTGAATGTCAGACTCTCTCCGGACCCCTCAGTCCATTCACTGTCCGCCCCGGAAACGATCTGATAGGAAACCGGCGCCTCTATCGTGTAATCGTAGGTCCAGACTCTTCCCTCATATCCATTCCGGACTGCAATGGCCTTCACCTGAATCTCCTGCTTCTCATCCGTCTGCGGAAGCGTGATCATTCCGGTATACGGCGTACTCTGCGCTGTCGGCTCCGTTCCATCCAGGGTATAGTAAACCTGACTGCCTGCGGGATAAGAAAGCTCCAGCTCCACGGGCGCCTCGTAATCACCCTCCTCCTCGGAGGAAACGACAAACGGATAGAAATCATCTGCGGAAAGGTACCACGCCGCATAGATTGTCGGGTGATGCGAATAAAAGATTGCCGTTGCCTGACTGATGAACGTGGCAGCCGTCCGGATTTGTTCCTGTATATCGAAGGTATCACCGGGCGAGTAGAACAGGAATCCGGCCAATGCCGATCTAAGCGCCGCAGCATTTGCTCCGATCTGCTGCACAAAGCTCTGATAATAATCCGCGACCGGTCCGCTCGTCGGCGCCTTGCCGTCTGCGGTAAGCTTCGCCAGCGCATTGGCAAAGACATCTCCGATCATATAATCCGCAGCTTCCTCCACCGACTGGAACGTAAGTTTATTGCCTTCCGCATCCTTTTGCGGGTACGCGATCGGCAGAGCTGCGGTGAGAAGTTCCTGCAATGTGCATGTCCCGTACATTCCGACAACAGTAGCTATATCGGGATAATCCGGAAAAATCGACGACATGAACATATATATTCCCATACGGGCATACTTTCCCGTATCCTGGGTCACATCTTCCTTCCCCTTATCCGCCTCCGAACCGTACGAGCAGGCGCAAAGGAGAATATATAAGGTATCCCCGAGAAACGAAGCCTTCTCCCGGATCATGGTATTGAGGGCCGTAAAAAGTGTTTCCGCCAGCTTTGTGGAATAGGTATAACCGGTAATTTTATCCGGATTATCCGAATCATCCCGTATGGGTTCCACATTGTCTACAAGATATTTGGTCAGCAAATAAAGCGCATAGTCGAGCGTCTGGTCTTCCGGTGCAATTTTTTCCCCGGTTATCATTTCGAGCGCCTCAACCAGCACTATCGCGCCGGCTTCCCCGTCTGTCAGATCCTTCCCTTTTTCTGCCTTGTACCACTGTTTCACGTAACTGATATACGTTAAGATACCCCATTTGATCAGCGGTGCCTTGTCCGCCAGAACGACGTTCGCGAGGTCACTCGGCATGGAACCAATGAGTCCTGCCATAGAGCTCATCGCATCCTGATAGCCGCTTGCCACATAATCGCTCTGCGCACCGATCATGTGCCGCATACCTTCCATCCGTGCCTGCATCATTTCCGCCTGCGTAATCGGATCTGCAGCGGTCGGATCATCAATCAGCTCCATATTCTGAATATCAAATGTCTTCCAGGTATAGGTCCCCGGTCCGCCGTAATTAATAAATCCATCCACAAGACTCGTATCAAACTGAGAAAGATACATCAGCATCTCATCCTGATCAAATGCGGTGTAATCCGGAGCAATCGATCCAAAACAGGTATAATCCCAGCTCTTTGGCGGAAGCAGCGTAATAAGATCCTCTGCGGGCCGGTGATTATGAACACCGCTGTAAACAGCATCATCCGGAGAAAGGATCTGACTGCCGTCAGCACCGTCATACGTATATGCCGCCATAACCGTATCGCTTTCATAACCGGTTTCCGTCCTGTTTGCTTCAACCGCACCGAATTCGCTCTTTGTGAGCTTTCCGGTCACCATGGTTGCCGGCGTCGCAAAGGTATAGGCATAAACATCCTCCGCACCGGTATCGACCGGAAGATAATCATAGGAATCATCCGCCAGAAACGCCCCGACAAGATTGGCAATACCGCCGCCGCGGCTGTGGCCGCCCAGCCAGAACTTTGTCTCGCCGCTGATGCCCAGCTTCGTCACATACGCCTTCAAAAACCGGAGTACCTCATCGCGTGCAGCCTGAAAACCGACATGCACACCGGTATCCCCGATGATAAAATCGCCGGTCCATTGCAGATTGTAGCGATAACCGTTGATGACGACAGCAATCAGCGTTGCCTCTCCATCCTCCGTCTCGATTGTCTTCCGCCCGGCCAGAACACTTGCCGAATTGGGCCTGTCATCCGCCATGTCATAATATGCATTGCTTTCGATGTCGGAATAGTCCATCGCCTCCAGAAATGCTACCGCATCGGCCTTTTCCGCGGATTCATCGGCCATCAGCATCGAGAGCGTTGCCAGATGCGGATTATATTCGGACGAATCCACGGTAAACCATGCATCGCTGTAGACAAACTGCATCTCTCCGCCCGGGAGCTCCGCCACCCGAAGATTCTCCGTCAGGTCGACCGGATCATCTGCGGCCTTTGCCGCGGGTTTATACATGCCCAGTACCAGAAATACCGCCATCATAGCAGCCAAAATCCGGGTCAGGATATCTTTTTTGTGCTTATTGTGAATCATCATTAAAACCTCCTTCACAAAGCCGCCCCCCCTCGGCAATAATCTCTCATCACTGCGTTTTCGAACAGTCCCCCGCTTTCGGTATATTTGCGTACCGTTTCCCCTTAAGCGGTCAATACCTATCTGCATATTATTACTAGTTCAGTTCCTTCAAATAGTTCATAAAGTTCTCTTTATTTTCCAGCGCCGTCGTTGTCGGACGGCCCAGGTCTGCCCGGGCGCCGATGGAGCACTTCACTTCGATCAGTGAAAGCGCGTGGCGCTCCTTTGCCGCCGCAAGTTCGCTGTCCAGTGCCTCAAAGCTGTTCACGGATACCGCGTTCGGATAGCCGCAGGCCTTCGCCACAGCCACAAGATCCACGTTCGCAGCCACGGTAGGCATGCCGCCCACGGTTTCATGCGCGCCGTTATTGATCACCACATGGATCAAATTCTCCGGCTTATTTGACCCCAGAACCGCCATTGCACCCATGTGCATCAGCACCGCACCATCCCCGTCCACGCACCAGATTTGCTGATTCGGTTTCGAAAGGGCAACACCCAGCGCGATTGAGCTGGAATGCCCCATGGAACCTACGGTCAGGAAATCATATTTGTGGCTCTGGCCGTTTGCCTCGCGGATTTCAAAAAGCTCCCGGCTTGCCTTTCCGGTCGTACTGATCACCGGATCCTCGCCGGTCGCTGCCGCAATATGCCGGATTATTTCCTCGCGGACCATCTCGTTATCATTCTTATATTCCACCTTCGGTGAATCGGTCAGGGCACCCTTGCGGATCACAAAGGCCACATCCTTCCCCTTCGCCAGAATATCCCGGAAGCCCTGCATGGCGTTTTCCACCTCCGCATCGGTCGTCTCCTTCCCGATGATGAAGGCAGCAATGTCCATATCCTCCAGAAGCTTTATCGTCACCTCACCCTGGTAGATATGTTGCGGCTCATCGTGCACACCGGGTTCCCCGCGCCAGCCCACGATGAAAATCATGGGGATGGCATAGACCTTGTCACTGAGAAGGCTTGCCACCGGATTGATGATATTTCCCTCGCCGCTGTTCTGCATATACACGACCGGGACCTTCCCGGTTGCCAGATGATAGCCCGCCGCAAGCGCCGTGCAGTTTCCCTCATTCGCAGCAATAATATGATGCTTCGGATCGATACCGAACCTGTCCATCAGGTAGTCGCACAGTGCCTTCAGCTGACTGTCGGGTACACCCGTAAAAAAGTCCGCTCCGAGTATCTCTACCAGTTTTTCTACTTTCATTCCAAATCTCCCTTATTTAAGCATAGCTTACAGCTCATCGATCAGCGTGATGATATCCTTGATCGGCAGCAGGCGGTCATCAACTTCCTTCGCCCTGTGATACCGGAGGATATCCTCCGCCGTCTTCTGCATGGCCGGGAAGGCCGCACGTGTCAGCTGGTTTGCGTAGATCACAATGTTCACACCATGTGCCGCCAGCTCATCCTCGGTCACCGTATTAAAACTGCTGGGTACCACGACGATCGGTGTCGTTTTATCATCCTCACGGAAGCGGTCGCAAAATTCCAGAATTTCCGCCGGATCCTTCTTGCGGCTGTGGATCATGATGCCATCCGCACCGGCAGCGCAGAATGCCTTCGCACGGGCAAGCGCATCCTCCATGCCTCTTTCCAGGATCAGGCTCTCAATCCGGGCAATGATCATGAAATCATCCGTCAGCTGCGCCGCCTTGCCGGCCGCGATCTTCTCGCTGAATTCCTCGATCGTTGCCTGCGTCTGCTCCACCTCCGTACCGAAGAGGCTGTTCTTCTTCAGACCCTTCTTATCCTCGATGATGACCGCGCTGACGCCCATCCGCTCCAGAGAACGGACCGTATACACAAAATGCTCCGTCAGCCCGCCGGTATCACCGTCAAAGATGATTGGCTTCGTTGTGACCTCCATAATATCATCGATGGTCCGGAACCGGGAGGTCATATCCACAAGCTCGATATCCGGTTTTCCCTTCGCGGTACTGTCGCAAAGAGAGGAAACCCACATGGCATCGAACTGGTCGAGTCTGCCGTTATGCTCGACAACGGTCTTCTCCACAATGAGACCGGTCAGTCCACTGTGCGCCTCCATTGTTTTCACCACAGGTGTCATCTCGATCAGCTGTCTGAGACGCTTTCTGCGGTACTCCGGCATGGCCAGCTTCTCACGAAGCTGCAGATCGATCTTCTTCACCTTTTCATTGTATGTGTACGGAACATCCACAAGCTCGCCGCCGTAGGCCGAAACAAGCTCCTGTACATGCTGCCGGATGGATGCCTCCGGCCCGGTCTGCCAGTTATCGCCATGGATGATATAGTCCGGCTTCACAAGGGCGATCACATCATCGTAAAGCATATCCTCCTGAAGGACCACATCCTCCACGCCCTCGATGGTCCGGTACAGACGCATGCGCTCCTCCTGATCCACCGTCGGAAACCGGTTGTAACGGATCAGCGCCTGATCCGACAGGCAGCCGACGATCACGCGGCCGCGTTTCTTTGCCTCATTTACAATATTCAGGTGACCCTCATGGATCACATCC
>CACYDN010000140.1 GCA_902773185.1 uncultured Lachnospiraceae bacterium
GCTGCTTCGCTCCGCTCGCATCGTGTATCCCTCGCTCCGCTCAGGACCATGGGGCCCTCCCTCACTTCGCTCGGGCAATCCCATGGCCATTGTAACATATTTTATCCGGCATTTCATCTACTATTCAAACAAAGCGCCGGACAGTCCGGCGCACATCAAATCCCCCGGCAGTCAAACGCTGGGATAAAGCTTTCTTTTGCAGTTTCGCCAATCTGCATAAAGCCTTTTGTCACACCCAGCCGGGCTGCATAGTCCACAAGACTCTTATACTCGTATTCCGTAACCCGGCGACCAAGCTCCGGATATTTTTCCGACGGAAGGCCGGCAACGGGCGTATATTGATTCATAAGGCTGATATAGATACTGTCACCGTATTTTTCATAGAGATATTTAACGATCATCTTGGCCTGGATCAGCATCCCGGGAAGGAGAAGGTGCCGAACGATCACGCCTTTCTTCATCATTCGTTTTTCGTTTTCTTTAGACGATAGACTTCCAATCTCTCCGGTACCGTTTGGCGAATTCAGATCACCCTGCCCCACAATCAAATGATCAGAAAAAACACATGCCGGCTGTTGGCGCACCATCTCTTCTATGGCAGCTTTCGCTATATCCGGATACCCCGGGGCCGCACTGTACCGAACAGCATCCTCTTCACGGATGTATTTCATATCGGCCAGATAGATATCGATGAGTCCGTCCATTCTCCTGAGCGTATCGACATTAACATATGAAGATGTATTCAGGAGGAACGGCAGATGAAACCCCTGCCCCTTCGCCTTCTCTATAGAAACAGAAATAGACGGCAGATAAATATCTCCCGTCACCAGATTTATGTTATTCGCTCCCTTTTCGGCCAGTTCAAAATATATTTCCGTAAGCCGCTCCGGGCTGACAACCCGTCCTCTCAGAATTGGTTTTTGTCCCGGCTCTTCATTCAGGTTTTCTGCTTGAAAAACAGCCCGGCTGATTTCCTGATTCTGACAGTACACACAGCGCATATTGCACCCTGAGAAGAATACGGTACCCGAACCGCTCTCTCTGGAAATACAGGGTTCTTCCCAGAAATGCAGGGCGGCTCTCGCCGCCCTTACATCACTCGTTGCCCCGCAAAAACCTGTCATGCCGTTTGTCCGGTCTACGCCGCACATCCGCGGACACAGGTTACACTTTTTATACTCGTTCATACACAAATCTTTTCCGTTTCATTCGTAGCTGATCTAGTTCATCGTATTCTGGATTCCCAGGAAAAGCGGTGTTCCCGTGTATCCATCCACAATGGCATACACAAACGGGCGGTCCAGCGTGATTATAACCGGTTCATCCATTTCTATCGCGGTTTCTTTAATGGCCACATCCGTTACGGCCGCAGCCCGCGTACCCTTGCGGTTCACATCAATATACGTCTTATGGATCACCGAACTGATCGAGAGGCCTCCGCTTCCGTTGAAATTCGAAAAATCCGCACTGGGTGAAAAAGCCGAAGCCATGCCAGCCGCCTGCAGCTCTTCCGAAAGCTCGTTCCCATACTCTGTTTCGAATTCCGGCATCTTCGCATGTACCGTTCCGGATTTTGCATCCAGAAAAGCCTTCGAGAGGTCCGCGTTCGCATCGGTCAGCGACCGGATATAATCCTCGGCTGTCTGGCCTTCCGGCGGAAGGATTCCGACAAAAGCATAGTTATAACCCTTGTAGTACTTGATAAATCCAAGTCCCTTGTTCAGCTCAAAATAACTTGATTCCTCACTGCTCAGCATATTCACCTTGGAAACAGAACCATCCGCATTCGTGAAATCCTGATCTTCGTGGACAGCTGTCTCTTCATATTCCACTGCCCACTCGCCATCAAAGGCCACCGCATTGATAAGATGCATGCTACCATCCGGCCTGCCGTCAATGATCTTCTGAATCATACCGTCCGTGTTGTGATTGACCCAGGCATTGATCTCATCGCCTGCCGCCTCATCAAACGGAAGGGAATAGATTTCCGGCGAATAATACTTTCCGACCTCATCCAGATAGGACCGGCTCAGACCGGTAAGCACCTGGTTTTCACTGTTGATCCAGATGGAATTTGCCACATTCCAGCTAACCTCTTCATCCTTCTCCATCTGATTCGTCAGGAAGCAGAGGCTGGGACTGATATGCTCCAGCTTCACATCGCCGCCCATTACCTTTTCCATCTCCGTGCGCGTTGTACCTGCTGCACCGTGCGCAGTCATGCCCAGCGCCTCATCGATGGAATAGGGTGAAAGGAGTACGTTTTCCCCGGCCTTTCCCTGATCCAGAACCGTCCGGAAAAGCTTCAGGGAGGCCCGGCTCATCTCGCTGTAGTCCCCGGCATATACGCCGTCTTCCACCGATGTATCTGCCGAAGAACCGCTGTTATAAGACAGATTCTCCTTTCTTCCCGCGGATGCCCCACCCGCCAGGTTTTCTGCCTTCGGCTGATAGTTATCGGTATACGCCTCCGTATTTCCGCTATTCGCGCTTTGGGATGCCGGCTCATCATTATTCGCACTCTGAGATGCCGGCTCACCGTTATTCGCGCTGCCTGTGCTGTCTTCTTTCTTATCGCCGCAGCCCCAGAGACCGAGGCACATGGAAAGTGCAAGTGCCGCTGCAAGTGTTTTCTTTTTCATGATGATCTCCTTTTATTCATTTCCGCCTCTGTTCGCACGTCAGACTGCCCGTCGAATCCGAGGCCGAATCGCATATTTACTCCATCGAATTCTGTACACCCAGGAAGATGGGCATTCCGGTTGCCATATCCACGATGGCATATACGAAGGGACGGTCAAGCGCCAGGATCGGCGGTTCATCTTCGATTTCCATGGCACCATCCACCATAACATCCGTTACGGCCGCTGCTTTGGTACCCTGGCGGTTTACATCGATGTACGTTTTATGATGAACAGATCCAATCTTCAGAGCGGTATCATCACTGAAGCCGGTAAAATCAGCATTTTCATGAAAAGCCTCCACGACGCCGCAGGCTTCCATCTCGTCATTCAAAATATTCTCATATTGACCCTTGAATTCCGGGAATTCAATCCAGACTTTTCCGCCCCCGGCCTCGAGAACAGCATCCGAAAAGCTCTTCTCACTCTCGTCAAGCTTACTGATATATTCCTCCGGGGTCATTCCGGTCTGCGGAAGGATTCCGACAAAGGCATATTCATAGCCGTCATAATACTTGATAAAACCTGCCCCGCCGTTCAGCATAAAATAACCGTCTCCATCGCAGCAGAGAAGGTTCACCTTCGAAGTAGAACCGTCCGCATTGGTAAACTCAAAATCTTCCACGATATTGTTATCCCAGAAAGGAGAAGCCCATTCCCCCTCAAACGCAACTGCGTTCATGAGATGCATTTCTCCCTCAGGAGCATTCTCAAGAATGGTCGGGATCATGCCTTTTGTTTCATGATTCACCCATGCATTCATTTCCTCAGCTGCTGCGACATCGAAGGGAAGCCGGTAGATTTCAGGCGAATAATATTTGCCGGCCTCTTCCAGATAGGACGCCTTCAAAGTCTTAAGGCCCGGCACATCTTCATTGATCCAGATGGAGTTGGCCACATTCCAGCTCACCTTCCGATCACCCTGCATCCTTGCTGCCACATAGGCAAGGCCGGGGCTGATCCGGCTCATGGTAAGGTCATCACCGATCATATGTTCCAGCTCCTCGCGGGTTTTTCCGTTTGCGCCAAGCGCCGTCATGCCGAGCGCCTCATGGATGGAGTACGGGGAAATCAGCACATTTTTGCCGGCCCCCTCCGACGTGAGACACTCATTGAAAAACCGGATAGATGCTTTGCTAAGGGAACGGTAGTCTTTTGCGGAAACAAATTCCTCGCTCGTTTCCTTTTCATCCTCGCGGATATAGGTCAGCTTCGATGCTTCCGAACTCTTTGCATCGGCTGCCAGGTTTTCATACTTCGGCTTATAATTATCCGAAAACGATTCTTTCTTCTCCGTGGCCGGCTCCTCTGTCTGAGGCTGATCCGGTGTTTCCGTAACGACCTCCGTATTCTGTGCAGCGGTTGTTCCATCATTCTTTTTCTCCTTGCCGCATGCGGAAAGGCTGAGGCCAAGGGAAAGTGCAAGTGTCAGTGCAAGTGCTTTTTTTCTCAATTTTATTTCTCCTTTTTTCTGTCTGTATGAATTGTAACTCTTCTGCGTAGAAAAGATATCTCTCATCGTCATATTCTGTATACGGACAGAAATACATAATTTATGGAGATATTGTTAAAAAAATAATATCATCCTTACAAGAATGCGGAAGAGTTTCCTCTTCCGCATTTCCATATTCTTAATTATTCACTTCATCCATGAAGGCCTTTGCATAATCATTATCCTTATCGAACACCGGCGGTGCATTCTTCATCGCCGCTTCCGCTTCCTCAGCCTTGGTGACATCCTCTTCCTCGATTACATCATCTTCGGAATCGCCTCTACTCTCGTCATCCGATTCATAAGCAGGCATTTCGGAAGCCTCTTCCTCAAAAGAAGCCTCTGTCTTTTCTGCCGCTGCCTCGGGCTCTGCCTCATCCTCTTCATCATTCTCAACGGAAGATGCCAGATACCGGGAAAGTTCCTTAGCAACCTCTTCGTCACGCTTTACGAAGATATCATCGTAGTTCTGCATCATCAGTTCTACAAGGCCCTTCGGCAGCGCGCCCTTATCCAGACTCTCTTTCAGGGTGCGGATAACGCCCTCTTTTTCCATGCTCGGACGGTACGCACGAACCTCGGTAACAGCGGAGAAAATATCCGCTACCGCCAGAATTCTTGCTCCCATGGGGATATCATCCGCCTTGAGGCCGAACGGATAGCCGAAGCCGTTCATCTTCTCATGATGCAGGGAAGCCCAGCGGCCGATCTGTTCAAAGCCGGGGATCTCCTTCAGCAAAAGATGTGTATAATAAGCATATTCCTTTACCAGATTGAACTCGGCATCCGTCAGCTTATCCCCCTTCTCCAGGATGGCCTTCGGCACCTTCAGCTTGCCCACATCGTGCAGGTAGCCGGCAATGAGCATCATCTTGCACTCATCCTCAGACATACCCAGGATTTCAGCCAAACGAACCGCTGAAACCGCTACACCCACGGAATGGGCCGCCGTATAACGGCTCCGGAAGTCGATCACACGGGACATGAAGAAGCTGAGCTCGATCAGTTCATCGTCCGTCATATTGTTGCCGGCCGGCAGGAAGGAAAGAACCACCTCCGGCTGGTGCAGGATGTCCATCCAGTAGTAGTCGGTCTTCGCCACCCGAAGGAAGCACTCAACCGCCCAGACCTGAAGCTCTTCACCCGCAAGGTCGGAAATATTGTCGCAGATATCCATCACCTGATTCAGCGCCGCATCATTGCTTTTCAGCATTTTCGGTACACGCCTTGCCAGATCGATCACTGCCGCATATCTTGCCTCCATCGAAAGACTCTCATAAGCCGGCTCTCCCTTATACTCTGTCTGGCCGGCCAAAAAGATCCGGCGAACAAACTGCAGGATATTGATATCACCCACAAGGTTCAGTCCGGCTGCCGCGAGCTCCCGGAAGGGATATTCTTTATTTTCCGGAAGAATCACCATGCCGCAGTCATGCAGAAGCGCCGCCATGATAACGGTTTCCCGCTCATGCTCGGCAAACCCCAGCTCCTCGGCCATCCGGTACGCCAGATAAGCCACCTGCTGATGGTACTTATTTTCTCCCTCGTACAGAAGATTCATGGCATCCGCAAATGCGCCCGCCACTGCCCGTTTATTCGTTAGTTTCTTCCCCATAGATACCTCCGTTTTGATCGGATCGCAGTATTTTTTTATAGCATTCATTTCGCCGGAAACCGGCTTACTGTCAAAAGAACAATCCCCCCGTCCTTCTGAACGGAACGCACACTGTCATTATACGACAAAAACCCCCTGAAATGCAATCCCTTTTAAGTTTACCGAAAGATAGCGGTTCCCCGGAAAAACAAAAAGAATCGGACAATGCGAACGCGCAGATCACCTGCATTTTCACATTGTCCGACATGATTCAAATATCCATGAAATTCCAAAGATTACTTGGGATTCTTGTAGGTCACATCATCTCCGTAGATGGTTGTCCAGTCATTCTTCATAGAAACCGGAATCCAGCCGTATTCCTTGCAAAGATCGTACATCTTGTCAGCCTTCTTCTGGTTACCGTTTTCACGTTCCATATCATCACAGCAGAGCATGAAGGCGCGGCTCCGGTACGGGTTGCCCGTGACTACATACTCAGCCATACTGGAATCACCGGTGCTGTTACCGAAGGAAAGAACCGGCTGACGGCCAATCTCCTGCATGATAATAGATACCTTGTTCATCTTCAGATTCTTGATGAGAAAATCACCGCCAAGGATCAGCTCATCATCGGGCTCGTAAAAATATTCCAGACCGTCCGTATCACCCTGATCCGTTGCCACCAGAGATTCATCCGAACCGATGATCCGGTCCATGGGGACATCCAGCGGAGAATTGTCAATAATCCCCCGCAAAATGAAGCGGTCCGTTCCACTGATCACATATACAGCAAAATCATTTGCCAAGAGATAATTCACGACCTCAAGCATCGGCTTATAGTAGCCATCGCCACGGCGCATATTCTCGTAGCTCGGCATAGGCAGCTTTTTGAATTCCTGAATATAATCGTTGAATTCTTCCATGGTCATACCGGAAAACGCGGAGGCTACAGCCTTACCATGGTCAATTTCCAGTCCTTCCGCGGCCTTTCCGGTTTCATTCAAGGTTTTGATTTTCTCTGCCACTTCCTTCTCGAAATCACTGGCCTTGTCTTTATAATCCGGATCCTCGGTCACACGGTATACAAGCAATGTATAATCGAAATAGTTCGGGTCGGTCTCGCAGAAAAGCGTTCCGTCAAAATCGAATACAGCAACACGGCTTTCCACCGGAATGAAATCCGCACTCTTCTCATCCGTTACAGCTTCCACAAAGTCGATCAGTTCCTGTTTGAGCTGGCTTTCATCGGTCCAGAGCGAAAGTGCCTCTTCACCGGAAACGATCTTTCGATCATCTGCCTTTGTGACGCCTGTGTTACATGTCTGATCACCCTTGCAGCTCTTTCTGTGATGTTTCGCAATGAGCGCAATCCCCAGTGTTGCGAGGATTACCAGCACAGCCACACCCGCCAGGATCATCGTGCTTTTTCTGTTCTTCATTTTCTTCCCTTTCTCCTTTCACTTTTCCACGTTATTATATGAGCAGCTTACTATTATTTCAATCGCTGCAATCATTTCAAATACACACGAGAGCCTCCCAAAGAGCATGTTGTTTCACACTTTCCTCTGAGAGGTTTTCATTCTCCGGTATATCGATTGGATTTTACCTAACTGCTATTTTCCCGATTATGTTATACAAACACTCGATATGCCGGTTTATTCGTTTACTTCATAGGATTTACTCTTTTCTTTCATTCACTGGTAACACTTTACCACACGAAAGGCAACAAAACCGCAACACTTATTTTCTACTCTCTGTTATGACTTTTCCGGCCGCCTCCGGATCATCCATAATGATTTCTCCCACACCTCTGACCCGGATCACGCCGCTCCGGGGATTTTTGATACTGTCAACCACCGTGGTAATATCCGCCTCCACGTCGGATTTTTCGAAAGCAAGGTCCGTTTCCAGCATCCGGCAATTCACGAGCCGCAGTCCTTTTGCATAGCAAAGAGGCTGTGTGCCGATGATCGTGCAGTTTTCAAAGGTAACATTCTCACAGTACCAGGCAAGGTATTCGCCCTTCACAAGAGAATCCTTTACCACGACATTTTTCGCATGCCAGAAGGCATCCTTTGTATCAAATTCACAATTTGTAAACACGGAATCCGAAATATACTGGAACGAATATTTTCCTTTGAACGTAATCCGGTCAAAAGTCAGATGATCCGAACGCATCATAAAGTATTCACTCTCCGCCCGGCAGTTTTTCATAGTAACATTGCTGACGGACCAGCCGAATTCCGGCGAAAGAATGTCACAATCCAGGAGCGTTACATCCGCACACTCCCGGAGTGCCTTGATTCCATGCAGCTTTGTTCCGGTGATCTCCACATCTGTGGAATACCAGAGTGCTGCGCGACAAAGCTCTGTCAGCTCGGAGTCTCTGATCACAAGATGTGTATCATGCCAGAAGGGATACCGGAGATTGAAATAGCTTTCCTGTACCGTGATATTCTTACTTTCCTTCAGGGCGCTTTCGCCGTCTGCCGGACCGTCGAACCGGCAGGAAACCACCTCTATGCCATCGCTCCCATAGAGCGCACGCTCCTCATCAAAGGTTTTGTTTTCTATCTTTTTCATAATATTTCCTGTCTTGTTCCTTACTCAATCTGCAATAACCCGCATCGTCATCCGTACAGTTTGTAATCATAGCCGGGCAATCATCTAAATCATAACTCCATCCGGTGCCTTACCTCTTGCATCCACGCGACATCGAAACAGACAGCCATCATATTCACCGGTCTGTCCCACAGCGGCAGAGGTAATGATCAACGTGTCCATATTTTCACCGCCAAAGCAGCAGGAGGTCGTCTGCACCGCCGGAACCTCTATCACGGCCAGGAGCTCTCCTGTAGCGCCGCTTCGTTTCTCCACCCGGTTTCCACCCCAGACAGCCACCCAGAGATTATCATCCGTATCGATACACATGCCGTCCGGCACGCCATCTTCGATTTTGAAAAGCTCCCGCCGACCGGAAATATTCCCGGTCACGAGATCATAGTCATAAGCAAAAACGGCACGGTAAACGGAATCCGAAAAATAGAATTCTTTGTTATCGCTCCGCCAGGCCATACCGTTGGCAATCTTTGTACTCTCCTGCATGATAACTGCTTTGCCATCCGAAAAGCGATAGAGATCTCCGCAAGGCTCATGGTCATCATCGATTGCAGATGAACCAAACCACAGCCGTCCGGCCGGATCCGACTTGGCATCGTTGGAGCGCTGATAAGGCGCATACGCATCCTTCATCGAATGGATCAGCTTCGCCCCACCCTTTTCAAACTTGTACAGGCCGTCCATCGCCGCAAGGATGAGTGCCTCGGAATCCTTCACCGGAACCGCCGCCCCGATTGGCTGCCCCAGGCTGAAGGAGCGAAGGTCTCCGCCCTGATCAAGAATCCACAGCTCTCCGTTTATGATATCCACCCATGAATACCTCCCCAGCGAAGGAATATAGTTCGGGCATTCCCCGAGCGCAAATCTCCTGTCAATCCAAAGCTCGGCAGTATATTTTTTTAATTGTTTTTTCTCCATACCTTCCTCTCCGTTAAATCAAGGTGACATTCCCCTCAGCTGAAGCAACGGGGGCAAGCATCCGATCAATTTCCGGATAATTATTGATCCGCACC
>CACYDN010000141.1 GCA_902773185.1 uncultured Lachnospiraceae bacterium
AGGCAGATGCGTTCTGCAACGCAGAACCAAGACTTGCGTAGCAAGGCTTGCAAATCGCAAAGCGATTTGGCACTGAGACCCGTGACGGTCCCTCAGAGGCATTTTGGTTCTCCTGCCCATTTTTAGTCTACACAAGCCTGCTTGTGTCCGGTTTTGGGACAAATCGCAAGGAATGTCCCATTACAAACCGGCGGAATAGGCGTATTCTGTGTACGAATCAACGAATAAAGGGAGGCCCATATAATGAAAGGATTCGGAAAGGCGGTCGTCAGATCGAGGATAGTGATCCTCATCCTGGCAGTCCTCCTCCTCATCCCCTCAGCCATCAGTTTTCTCCATACAAGAGTTAACTATGACATCCTGACCTACCTGCCCAAGGATATAGAGACCATGAAGGGGCAGAAGATCCTTGCAGAGGATTTCGGAACCGGTGCATTTTCACTGGTGGTGGTCGAGGGACTGAGCGATAAAGAGGTTGTCGCCATCAAGCAAAAGATTGAGAAAGTGGATCACGTGAAGTCCGTGCTCTGGTATGACAGCCTGCTGGACATCACAATTCCGGAAAAGATGCTGCCGGAGAAGATCTACAAGGTGTTCCGGAACGGCGATGCAACGCTCATGGCGGTCATCTATGATACGACCATGTCAGAGGATGAAACACTGAATGCCATCGTGAAAATCCGGGAGGTCACGGAAAAGCAGGTATATATCAGCGGTATGTCCGCACTGGTTGAGGATACCAAGGAGCTTTCCGATAAGGAAATACCGGTTTACGTTTGTATCGCGGTCATCCTTTCGATCATCGTGCTTTCGCTGACCATGGATTCTTTCCTGATTCCGCTGTTCTTCCTTTTGAGCATCGGATTTGCTATCATCTACAATCTGGGATCCAATTTTATACAGGGAGAGATTTCCTACGTAACACAGGCGCTGGCGGCCGTTCTGCAGCTGGCCGTGACCATGGACTATTCCATCTTCCTGTGGCACAGCTATACGGCGGCAAAGCAGAACCATTCGGATCGGAAAGAGGCGATGGCAGAGGCCATCAACGAGACGCTTTCCAGCGTGGTCGGAAGCTCTGTTACGACCGTGGCCGGTTTCGTGGCACTGATGTTCATGAGCTTTACGCTTGGCCGGGACCTCGGCTTTGTCATGGCCAAGGGTGTTGTGATCGGTGTTTTTGTCTGCGTAACGGTTCTGCCGTCTCTGATCCTTGTCTTTGATAAGGCCATCACGAAGACCAGTCACAGGGCGCTGCTCCCCAGCTTTGACAAAGTGGGCCGCTGGATCGTGAAGCATTCCTGGATCGGAATCGTCCTGTTCCTTGCACTGATCGGACCTGCCATTTACGGCTATAAAAATACGAAGGTTTACTACAATCTGGATATCGCGCTGCCGCAGACTATGGACTGTATCGTGGCGAACAATAAGTTGCTTGAGAAGTTCGACATGAACTCCACGCATATGATCCTGTATGACAGCAACATGAAGCTGCAGACAGCGGAGAAGATGATCCGGGATGTGGAAAATGTCGACGGTGTGAAGACGGTACTCGGTATCGATTCCATCACCGGTCCCATGTTCCCGGAAACCATGATCCCGGACAATATCCGAAGTATTCTGGATAACGGGGAATATAAGATGCTGCTCATCATGTCCGAGTATAAGATCGCGACGGACGAAGTGAATGCGCAGTGCGATAAGATCAAGGAGATTGTGAAGTCTTACGATGAAAAGGGCATGCTGATCGGTGAGGCACCCTGTACGGAGGATCTGATCCGTATCACCGATAAAGACTTTACCAGAGTCAATACGGTTTCCATCGGTCTGGTGCTGCTGATCATCATCTTTGTATTCCTGTCGGGCTCGCTGCCGGTGCTTCTGGTGTGCGTGATCGAATTTGCCATCTTTATTAACATGGGTATTCCGTACTATACCGACACGGTCCTGCCGTTCATCGCATCGATCGTCATCGGTACGATCCAGCTGGGTTCTACCGTGGATTATGCAATCCTGATGACGAATAAGTATAAAGGGAACCGTCTGCAGGGCATGGACAGGAACGAGGCGGTTTCGGTTGCACTGTCCCAGTCCATGAGTTCCATCATCGTCAGCGCCATGAGCTTCTTTGCGGCGACGATCGGCGTTGGTCTTTACTCGAAGATTGATATGATCGGTGCGCTTTGTACTCTGATGGGCCGCGGTGCACTCATCAGTATGTTTGTCGTCATCCTGCTTCTGCCGGCGGTACTGAAGCTTGCGGATGGACTGATCATCCGAACGACGGGCGGCATGCGGCATCTGGCAAAGAAACAGTAAATGATTATAGAAGAGAGAATAACAAAGTGTCCGATTCGGATCGGATACGGAGAATGAGGAGAGATAAGATGAGACGAAAGGGTTATGCGAAACGGGCTGCTGCCATTCTGATGGCAGTGATGATGGCACTGAATGTATCCGGCTGCGGAAGCAGTAAGGAAACATCTAAAGTGGAACAGCAGGAAGCGCTGGCCGAAAAGGAAGAGGACGGAGACGGCCTGAAGGAAATCCTGGAGGGAAGCTTCGGTCTCGGCGATAAGCTGGAGCGGAATGTAGGCAAGGAAGAAAAGGTCTATGTGATCGCGGATGCGAAGGGCAATCCGGACGAGGTGATCGTCAGCGAATGGCTGAAGAATCCGGATCATCTGGATACGCTGGAGGATGAGAGCGGCCTTTCCGATATTGAGAACGTGAAGGGCGACGAAACCTTCACCCAGGATGGAAAAAAGGTGACCTGGCAGGCAAACGGAAACGACATCTATTATCAGGGAACGACATCGGAGGAGCTTCCGGTAGCGGTGCATGTGACCTATCTTCTGGACGGACATGAAATCGAACCGGATGAGCTGGCTGGAAAGAGCGGCCTTGTAACCGTCAGATATACCTATGAAAATAAGACAAAGGGCGAGGTGAAGACTCCCTTCCTGATGGTGACAGGCCTTATTGTGGATGAGAATGCCTTCAGTGATGTCAGCGTGACGAACGGTAAGCTGATCTCGGATGGCAGCCGGTACATCATCGTGGGAATCGGTCTGCCGGGCCTGGAAGAAAGCCTGGGCATGGACGAGGGAATCGTTCCGGAAAGCTTTGAATTTACGGCAAGAACGACGAACTTTGAACTTCCCATGGCACTGACCTTTGCCGAATGCGACTTCCTGATGGGAGACAAGGAGCTTTCTCTGGAGGAAATCGAGGGCAAGCTGAATGACCTGACAGGCCAGTATCAGGATGGTATGAAGGCGCTGAATGACGGCCTGAAGAAATATGTGAACGGTGTCGACCAGGTGGCCGATGGCGTGAAGAAAATCGATGACGGCGCCAGACAGTTAAATGATGGTGCCAATCAACTGAACGTAGGAATCCGGGCGGCTGAAAACGGTGCGGAGCAGTTGACGGACGGACTGGAATCGGCAAAGGCCGGCAGTGATCAGCTGGCAGCCGGTGCCAACGAACTGAACGAGGCAGTACAGGGTGTGAATCTGCCGGATATGGCATCTCAGGATCAGACGCTCACACCGGAGCAGCAAAGTGCGGCAGCCAAGCAGATTCAGGCGAAAGCGGAAGAGCAGCTCGGACAGAGCACGGCTGACTATGTCATGGCCAGCGTTGACCAGAGCGACCTCGCGGACCTTGCGGTACTTTCCGGCATGACACCGGAGGAACAGAAGGCTGAGATTACAAAGCGGGCTTCGGCGGCTTTAAGTCAGGATGCCAATTACGCGGCGGTTCGGTCAGCGGTGGTTGATGCAATGGTGGATTCCACAAAGCAGAACCTGATCGATGCAGCGGTAACGGCAACGGTTTCGGCGATGAAGCAACAGGGGGTTGCTTCTGCGGTTACTGTGAAAAAAGAAGAGGTTTTCAATGCGGCTGCGGTTGTTTATGCCAATGCCGGAGAAGCGGGTCTTTCCCAATTCGTGGAAGCGGTGAGAACAGGCGGCGGAAGTCTGGACCAGTATCTGGCAGCTTATTACAGCAACGCCGCTGCTTTAGCAGGTGCGAGGGAGGCTGCCATAGCTGCCGCAGGCGATGATATTGTAGATGCGATTGCATCGCAGGTTTCCGCTACGGTAGATGCACAGGTGGAAGCAAACATGGATGCCATCAAGGCAGCATGCGCCGAATCCATCAATAATCGCGAGGATGAGATCCGGGCCGGCGTGGAGGCAAGTGTGGATCAGATGCTTACCCCCGCATACGTCAGCGGCTACGGCAGTGCGACGCAGGAGGTTGGTGCGGATGTACAGGCGTTCTCCGGAAAGCTGCAGCAGAATCTGCCGGCAGCTATCCAGGGTGTGGCTTCCTCCTACGGAACCGCAGGTGTGAAGGTCGGTGCGGATTTCGTGATGCAGGCGGTTCAGGTTCAGCTGGATGGATTTGCTACCCAGCTGGCGGCACTGAAGAACGGTACAAGCCGTCTGGCGGCCGGTACCACGGAGCTCTCCACAGGCCTTGGCGCTCTTTCTCAGGGAGCAGGTCAGCTGGAAAGTGGTATGGCACAGCTGGATGAAGGCTCCACAGCTCTGTATCAGGGTTCCTCTACACTGGCATCCGGTACAAAACAGCTGGCAAACGGTGCGGATCAGCTGAAGACAGCGGGACCGCAGCTGACGAGCGGCAGTGATAAGCTGACCGAGGCAACGGCTACGATCATGAAGAAGCTCACAGAGACCGAGGATAAGGCAGATGCACTTGTAAAGAAGATCAATCTTCTCCGGGAGGCAGCCAACAACTACCAGAGCTACGGTGGAAAATCCGATAAGACCGAAGGAAGTGTGAAGTTCTTCATCAAGACCGAAGGCGTTACAACAGATTAAACTTTCTTTTCTATCATCATATCTCTCTTGGGGAGCTGCCAGGAAATGCGGCAGCTCCTTTTGTGCGAAGGCGAGTCATCAGGATACACATTTATGTGGTATCCTGTTTGACGAGCCCGCATCATCGAGTAGGGGGATTAAATCC
>CACYDN010000142.1 GCA_902773185.1 uncultured Lachnospiraceae bacterium
AAGACGACGCTTTCGGATAAACTGGTCAGTTGGATCCGCGAGGAGCTGGGAATGGATGCTTTGGCGGACCGTCTGGCGGGACTTCTCAATAAGAGCGTCAGCGCGCAGGATATCCTGATCGAAATCCTGACGGCCGGCGATTATTACAGTGCGGATGAAATTCACGATTATTCCGCGGCCTGGCAGAAATACCGGAAGTTTTCGCCTGACCACAGGCTGAAGCTGAAGGCGGATGCGTATCTGGGCTATCGGCGTTATATTAAGGCGGCAACACTTTACGATACCATTCTGGACCGGGAAGAGGAGATTGACGACAAGGTTTTTATCGGCAATGTGCTGCATAACCGTGCCGTGGCTGCGGCCAATAACCTGGAGACCGATGATGCGAAGGCGTTCTTCCTTCGTGCCTACAGCATGAACGGGAATGAGGAATCGCTCCGCGAGTACTTTTACATGATCGCGGTCACCTCGGATACAGCGACCCTGCGCAGCGAGATCCGGCAGCATGGTCTGGACGATGAATTCTTTGAGACCATCATGAGCGAGATCGGGGATTCCAAGGACGATGTGCGCGAGATGACCATCTTTACGATGCTGCAGCGCGCCGTCTACAACCGCCTGAATAAGAACATGACCGATTACGATAAGCGAATGGATATCATCCTCGGCGAACTGAAGGATGATTTTAGAGAACAAGCTATCTAGTTATATTAAAATTTTTTATACATAAAGGACAACAGGAATGAAAGAACTTGCAAAAACGTACAACCCGACAGACATTGAAAAAAGACAGTATGAGAAATGGATCGAAAAGGGCTATTTCCACGCAGAAGTGGATAAGAGCAAGAAGCCGTTTACGATCATGATGCCGCCGCCAAACATCACCGGCCAGCTGCACATGGGACATGCACTCGATAATACGATGCAGGATATCCTGATCCGTATGAAGAGAATGCAGGGCTACAATGCACTGTGGCAGCCCGGTACAGACCATGCGGCCATTTCTACCGAGGTTAAGATCATCAATGCCCTGAAGGAACAGGGAATCGATAAGAAGGATCTCGGCCGCGAGGGCTTCCTCGAGAGAGCCTGGGAGTGGAGAAAAGAGTACGGCGGACGGATTGTCAACCAGCTGAAGCGTCTGGGTTCCTCCGCAGACTGGGAGAGGGAACGCTTCACCATGGATGAGGGCAATAACAAGGCCGTCAACACGGTGTTTAAGAAGCTCTATGATAAGGGCTGGATCTACAAGGGCTCCCGGATCGTAAACTGGTGCCCGGTCTGTCAGACATCCATTTCGGATGCCGAGGTTGAGTACGAGGAGCAGGAAGGCCATTTCTGGCATATCAATTATCCGGTTGTCGGCGAAGAGGGGCGTTTTGTGGAAATCGCGACCACGCGTCCCGAAACCCTTCTGGGTGATACGGCAGTTGCGGTGAATCCGGAGGACGAACGCTATAAGGATATCATCGGCAAGACACTCCTTCTGCCGCTCGTGAATCGGGAAATCCCCGTGGTTGCCGACAGCTATGTCGATAAGGACTTCGGAACCGGCTGCGTGAAGATCACGCCGGCGCACGACCCCAACGATTTCGAGGTCGGAAAGCGTCATGACCTGGCTGAGATCAATATCATGAACGATGATGCCACCATCAACTGTCCGGGAACCCGGTATCATGGCATGGACCGCTATGCGGCAAGAGAGGCCGTTCTGGAGGATCTGACTTCGCAGGGTCTTCTGGTCAAGGTGGTTCCGCATACCCATAACGTAGGTACCCATGACCGCTGCGGCACAACGGTAGAGCCGATGGTAAAGCCCCAGTGGTTTGTGAAGATGAGTGAAATGGCAATTCCGGCAAAGAAGGCTGTTGAGGATGGCAAGATCCGCCTTGTTCCGGAACGAATCAATAAGGTATATTACAACTGGCTCGACAATATCCGCGACTGGTGCATCTCCCGTCAGCTTTGGTGGGGACACCGGATTCCGGCCTGGTACTGCCAGGATTGCGGCGAGGTCATCGTGGATATGTCCGCGCCGTCCGTCTGCCCGAAGTGCGGCTCCGTACATCTCAGGCAGGACGAGGATACGCTGGATACCTGGTTCTCCTCGGCACTCTGGCCCTTCTCCACACTGGGCTGGCCGGATACCGAACGGGAAGACTTCAAGTACTTCTTCCCCACGGATGTGCTTGTAACGGGCTATGATATCATCTTCTTCTGGGTCATCCGCATGGTATTCTCCTCTCTGGAGCAGACCGGCGAGATTCCGTTCCATACGGTTCTGTTCCATGGTCTCGTTCGGGACGATCAGGGAAGAAAAATGAGTAAATCCCTCGGCAACGGTATCGATCCGCTGGAGATCATCGAGCAGTACGGCGCGGACGCGCTGCGGCTGACGCTGGTGACCGGCAACGCGCCCGGCAATGACATGCGGTTCTACCTCGAGCGTGTAGAGGCTTCCCGCAACTTTGCGAACAAGGTCTGGAATGCGTCCCGGTTCATCATGATGAATCTTGAGAAAGCGAAGATCCCGGAGCAGGTCGACGCCGCGGACCTGGACGCCGCGGACCGCTGGATCCTCGCGAAGGTGAACCGCCTTGCGTCGGAAGTCACCGAGAATATGGATAAGTTCGAGCTGGGCATCGCGGTATCCAAGGTCTATGATTTTATCTGGGAAGAGTTCTGCGACTGGTACATCGAGATGGTGAA
>CACYDN010000143.1 GCA_902773185.1 uncultured Lachnospiraceae bacterium
TACTTATGGGGACTTGTTGTTTTGCTAGATGATAAAAAATGTTGTACCATAGTTCATATAAATGGGGGATTTACTAAAAGTTATTTGTGTCAACAGTGTTGTCACAAAATGAAAGGTGGTATATTGATTGAGTGATAATATTATATGCGACAACTCTATTAATCACATTCTTTTAATTTTTCTTCTATAAACTTTTAGTAAATCCCCCATTTATATGAACTATGGTACAACATTTTTTATCATCTAGCAAAACAACAAGTCCCCATAAGTAGCATAAAACTCCTAGTTATGGGGGCTTGTTGTTTGTTTTTGAAACTTTTTATCGCCGTTTATCACTTCACTATTTCCGCCAGCTTCATGGCGGCATCGTCATATCCGGTGAATACGATTCTTTTAAATCCAAGCTTTTCAGCACTAATAACATTTTCTTCCGTATCATCTATAAACACACATTCTTCCGCGCTTAGATTGTAGCGATCCAACAATATCTTATATATCTCCGGATCCGGTTTCACAACGCCTTCCCGGAAGGAAAAAACTGCGCCGTCAAATCTTTCTATAAACGAAATGCACTCGTAACACTGCTCATATCCGGCAGGCGTAAAATTGGTGATACAATATAGGCCATACCCGGCTTCTTTGAGTGTATTGATCCAGCCTTCTGTATAATCATATTTCCCCATGATTCCGGCGCATGAATCATAGGCCAGATATAACTGGTCTGCAATACCGGGATCCATACTGATGAAGCCATTCATTGCTTCTTCATATGTGAGTTTCCCTTTTTCATATTCCGTCCAATATGGTGTCATAGCAGAGGCCTTAATGACCCTTTTTATCATGGTTTCATCAAAACCTTTTTCCGACAGGTATTCCTTAAACCTGAACGGTGCCAAAACATTGCTTATATCGAAAACTATATTTCTTATCATGATTCCCGTTTCTCCAATAAACTATAATATGCATTCATCTAACATGAAACCTTTGATTTTTTTTATTCATAATAATTTTCGATTATGAATTCATCCAAAAGCGGTAATGTCAGCTTTGCATATCCATCCTCGTCAGCCACAATGCCCTTGCGGATCAGGCGTTTTTTGTAAGGGGTAAACTCATTTGATCGCATATCCAGTTTTTCTCTCACATCAAAGATTTTTCGCGACGGCGTGTTGACAATCGCATAAAGTATCCTCTTATCTTTTTCCGAAAGCTCTGACCAGATCTTATCGTAAACATATTCTTCAAGATACTGTTTCAGCAGGATTTTGGCATCCTCCAGGTTGCATTTATTCTCCCATGCCACATAACCCAGAACCTGAAACGCATAAGAATAACCTTTTGTCATCTGCGCCATTTCGAGCGAAGTATCTGTATCTACTCCAAGTTTATTTCTATAGTTCGCCGCCATCGTCCCAATACTAAGAGGTCCGAGCTTCAGTTTCGGCGCCCGGTGCAGGAATGTCAGGTTTTTCTCATTCTGAATATCATCAATGTTTTCAAAAAGCCCTGTCATAAGAAGATACAGAGGAAGACCGTCTCTGATCATAATCTGGAAAATGCTGGCAAACTCCCGCACATACGGATTATTAACCGCTTCATCTACCAAAACAAGAATACGCTTTTTTTCTTTTTTCAGGGCCATCAGCATTTTTTGTAATGCGACCTCAATATCCGTAACCGGCGGCGCGCCTTTTATTTCAATTCCCAAACCCAAAAATGACAGATTGATCTCTGCCTTTTCAAAAACACCTTTCAGCTTTTCCCTGCTGCTAAGCTTGCCGGCCAGACCCTCCAACATGTTTCTTTCTGTGCTAAGTTCAATCGTAATCCAATCATCCAGTTTTTCAAATTTATCCTTGATTCCGGAAAGAAAGACAGTTTTTCCTGATCCCCTAACACCGGTAATCATAAACAATCTCTGCGTATCTTCCAGAAAGGATTGCATCACCTGTTCTGTCTGTGCAATTCGGGAAATATACTGTGATGGTTCTATACCAAACACAAGAGAATACGGATTCTTCATGCCCCTTCCTCCCACAACATCTTTTATCGTTTTTGAATTCTTTTATCGTCGTTTATCGTTTTGGCGGTTTTTATATTTTTTTTATCGCCGTTTACTGTTTTTATCTTATTATACTGTCGTTTATCGGAATTTACAAGAATAACATGAAGTCTACTGCATTCTCTTGCATAATATGCCGGCAGGCAAATGAGACTAGCACACATCCGCGTACGAAAAGCCCACCACCGCCTGGAGGTCTTTGACAGAGAGTTCAATCTGGGCGCCGACGCGGCCGGCACTGACGTAAATCTTATCGAGGGTTTCCGCCGTGCTGTGAACGAAGGTCTTAAAAGGCTTTTTCATGCCGACCGGGGAGCAGCCGCCGTGCACGTAGCCCGTAAGCGGCAGAAGTTCCTTCTGTTTGATCATATCGATGGATTTTTCACCCGCAGCTTTCGCTGCCTTCTTCAGATTCAGCTCCTCCGCCACGGGAATGACGAACACATAATGTTCCCCGGTTTTGGCAACCGTGACCAGCGTTTTGAATACATGCTCCACGGATTCTCCGAGGATGCCGGCAATCTCCTCCCCGGTAAGCGTCGGGTCAGCCTCGTAGGTGTGCTTCTCGTAGCTGATTTTTTTGCTGTCAAGCACGCGCATGACATTTGTTTTATCTTTATCCTTATCTTTCATTTCTCAATCCTGTCTTTTGTCTTTTTTCAGTATATGGATTATATCCTCTTTATTCAGATCTTTACTTTCCATTTGTATTTTCTGTGAGATTTCGGTTCCGCTTCTTCCAAATACAGAACCCCATGCATACCACCGAAAATGCCATGCATACCCGGAGCAGGGTGATGGGCATCGTGTCGCCGGTCTTTACAGCCTTCTCCTTATTACTGCTCTTGCCGGCATTGTTTCCGGCGTTATTCCCTTTGTCACCGGATGACGGCGTCACGTTCTTCTGATCTTTGTTCTGATCATCCTTCTTCCCATCATCCGTATTGGATTCTTTATCCTTCTCCTGAACTGTGAACGTGCCCTCCAGGCGGCCGTCATCAAAGAGAAGGGCAATCTGATGCTCACCGACAGAAAGTGCCTCCAGGTATGCCGGCAGAAGCGTCAGCCTTACACTGCCGTTTTTCGCTTCGTAATTCTTGGAATCAACAGCTTCTCCGTCCGCTTCCACACCTACGAAGTGCGCAAAGGTTCCGGCGCTGTCGCCTTCTCTTTCTCCCACAAAGAGGAGCCCCTCATTGCTGCCCTTCTTCCATGTAAACTTACCGACTCCTGCGAAACTGTACTTTCCAGCCACCGCCTTACCGTCTGTTACGATGATCTTGCAGGTTGCTTCAAGACCTGTGACCTCATCCTTCACGGTAAGAACGGTCTCTCCTACATCTATCGCGGTAACAACGCCGGCGTTATCAACTGTGGCAATAGCGGCATTCCCGGTGGAAAACTGATACCGCATGTAGGCATATTCCGGACTTCTGGTCGGCAGAACCTGCGTGCGGTCTCCCACCTGCATTTCCGTGTCACCTGCATAGGCAAGATTTGTAATCTTGTACGAATCGATTCCTTCCTTAACGCCCCTGACATGAATCGATTTCGTTGAGCCGTCAGCCAGCGTAGCCGAAAGCGTGAAATCACCCTCAGCAAAGACATACAGGTTTCCTGCATCACCTACGACTGCTACATCGGAATTCGACACTTTCCACGTGATCATCGGCAAATCGTATTCCGAAGGATACAGTGAATAATTCGGCACATACATACCAACCATCACATTGACCACGACGTAATCGTCGGCAAAATAGATTTCCTCCGGTTTTATGAGCTCATCTGTTTTCCTCAGATCCGCCACAATAACCATATCATGCAGGATTGGCTCACTTTCAAGATCGATAGCCGTCCCGTCTTCCAGCTTCCATCCCATGAAGGTATATCCCTCTTTTTCCGGTTGCTTTGCATCCAGGAAATTGCCTCTTCCCACAGTCCTTTTGAAGAGAAGATTCCCCTCTTCATCGAAAACCTGAACCGTAGCGGCCAGATTGTCCAGCTGATCCAGATTCGCGTTGATCCAAGCTCTCCGATCGATGATCCAGTTTCTGAAATCTTCTATCTCCTCTGCGTAATCTGTCAGATCACTTTCATAACGCCCCCATAATGCTGTATCAAGCGCTTCCGCATCCTTTAATTCATTGTAATACCTGTCCAGGAGTCCGCCCTGCTTTGTGATTTCCTCCAGCTTTGCATCGATAGCCGGCCAGCGATCCTTCACTGCCTGAACAAAGTCTTCATCCGCTTTCAATGCATCAAACCAAAGCGAAATTGCGTTATTAAATCCTGAAACACGATCCTCATCATAGTCGCAATCGCCCCAGGCAAAATCGAAGTCCCAAAGCGGCCCCCAGAAAATCTTTCCATTCCGTTTTTTGTAGAAATAACTACTGGATGTTACAAATGCATCCCCGTTCATGGAAATCTCCTGCATCCACCAGTAATCCACTGCAGAAGCAAGATCCATGTATTCCTGATAGCTGACACCATTCTCATCCTTATGGTCGTCTCCCAAAATGGCATTTTCCATTTTCTGGATGTAATCGCGGATATATGCCTTTTGCGCATCATTTCCGTCTTCCGCAAAATCCGGAGAGTCGTTTACCAGCTTTACGCCGTTATCCGTTGTAAAGAGGGATTCCTCTTCTCTTGCGTTGTTCGGTTCCATCGCCACGAGATAGCCACCTGTGATTTCCGGTTCCTCAACATCCGTATCCTCAAGTTCATCGATTTCAATTCTGTACTTGTCAACCCGGATCTGCTCCGCCAAAAGATAGGTACCGAGATACACATCGTTCATCACCACCTCGACAGGGACGCACTGCGGGGTAAACGCCATGCCAAGCTCCGCCCCCAGCCAGTAGGTTGTTCTGTTCCGGACCAGACTGTTATCAAAATAGTTGGCAAGCAGAACCCAGTGCTTGCTTTTTCCCATACCAAACAGGTCTTTCCCTTTATCCAGCTTGAATTTGTATGGTTTTTTATCCTCCATCCATGTCGAATTGCCCCTGCCGCGGATATATTCCAGCGGGAGATTCATGTGGCTGGATTCCTCAGCTCCTGTGTACTCGGATTTGTAACCGGCCGGCACTTCAATATCGACCGTTCCGTAGCAGTTTACGGAATGGTCCTCGCTCGCATTCATGGCCTCAATGCTGCCCTGCTGTTCATCGATGTGAAAGCGGACCACCGGAAGCGTCCCGCTGGGGTTCGTCTGAACAATGCCCTCTTCGAC
Organism: uncultured Lachnospiraceae bacterium; assembly: GCA_902773185.1. Classification (GTDB taxonomy): domain Bacteria; phylum Bacillota; class Clostridia; order Lachnospirales; family Lachnospiraceae; genus Eubacterium_Q. The sequence continues at coordinate 5,301 of CACYDN010000143.1, forward strand.
ATCGTCCGTAACGATTTCCGGCCCGGATGCTTCTGTTGCTTCTGTATTTTCCTCCGCAATTTCTTCTGCGTCATTCTCAGAAACAACTTCCGGGTTTTGCACATCTTCCTTCTGCAGTTCGGATGTGTCAGGATTTTTTGCAAAATCCGTTTCCGATGATTGCTGCTCTGTTTCCACTATTACAGAATTCTGCTTTGTCTCATCTCCTGCCTCGTCAGCAAGAACCGGAAGAACCGGTGCGAAGCAGAGTAAAATCACCAGCAGAATACCTACATATCGTTTTATTCTATTCATACTTCCGTCTCCCTTTCCTTTTGTTTTTCCTCTGCACCCTCAGTATAAATCTATTGTCCGGATGTAAGCTTAAGACACCTTGCTGTTTATTTCGGATTCATTGTACCAATACTTCCCGCTGAATCCGGTTCCAGACATGCTTTTTATCAGCGCTCCAAAGGGGCGCCACCAGAATTTTCTTATCCCCGTCACCGGTAAGCCGGTGAACCACCATATCCGCAGGAAGACGACTGACACAGGCCTTTAGGATTCGGATATATTCATCTTCCGTAAGAACATGAAACTTCCCGGCCAGATATTCCTTCTCCAGATCCGTTCCGCGGAGAACATGCAGAAGCTGCAGTTTGATGCCTCGCATCATAGGCGCCGATTCATGGGCTCGTTCCGGCGATGCATGCGACATCGGAGCACTCTTTTCACCGGCGCGGCACACATGATCCACGGTGGCGAGCATATCCTCTTCCGACTCCCCGGGGAGCCCCAGGATGACATGCGTTACGAACTCAATATTTCGGGCGGAGAGCTCCCGCACTGCCCTGTCATATACAGAAAGCGGATAGCCTCTCCGGATATAAGTTGCCGTCCTCTCATGGATGGTCTGAAGGCCCAGCTCCACCCAGACAGGCTTCTCCCGGTTCAGACGTTCCAGAAGGTCAAGAATCTCCGCCGGCAAACAGTCCGGCCGTGTGGCAATGGAAAGGGCCACAACATCCGGATGCTCCATCGCCTCCCGGTAGATGGCCTCCAGCCGCTCCACGATAGACTTCGCATGCACTGAACCGGCATCTACGGCTTTGCTGCCGTTTGCGGCCGTATCCTGTGGCAGATACGTTCCCGTAAAGGCCTGGAAGTAAGCGATGTATTTCCCATCCTTATTCTTCGCGGCCACAAGCTTTTTTCCGACCTCGATCTGCTCCGTAATGCTCTGCTCCGGATTTCCGGCAAAATCGCCGCTCCCGCCCGCCGAGCAGAAAATACATCCGCGCGTATCCAATTTTCCGTCCCGGTTCGGGCACGTAAACCCGCCATTCAGGGCAATCTTGTACACTTTACACCCGAACCGGGCCCGTAGGTAATCGTTGAGAAGTATCATACAGTTTTCCTTGTTGAAATGCGAACAATGGTCAATGTGTCAACAGTGCCTGCGTCCGGAAATGTCTATGAGGGACCATAGCGGGCGCTTAGATTATCGATTTCTGTTCGCATTTTAACAGGAAATCCACCTCGCGCTCCTCACCGGGAGCTATGCCCGGTACGCGTGTAAACGATACAAGGCGGGCGCCCACGGGAATGCGGGCCCCATCCGGGCAAGTCCCTGCGGAAGCCCCATCGCAGACATATTTCCGTCCATCCTCCGTTTCATACAGCTGCAGAACGCAGTCCGACGGAAAGTCTCCCGTATTTTTGATTCGGATCCTGCACCCAAATGATTTCTCCTCAGCGGAACCGTCCGCCTGAACATCCGAAACCTCGAGACTGAAAGTCGTGTAGGTAAGCCCGAACCCAAAACGGAACAGCGGCTGCTCCTCCATATAAAGGTACGTCATCTTATTCTTCCGGATGTCATAGTCGAAGATATCCGGCAGCTGGTCATCGCTCCTGTACCAGGTCTGCGGCAGACATCCTGCCGGGCTGACCTTACCGGAAAGGATGTCTGCGAGGCCGTTTCCCAGCTCCTCGCTTCCGGTTGCCGACCAGAGGATGCTCCTGATTTCCGTTGCTTCCATCTCTTCAACGATTGCGAGCGGCGCATTGGCCAGAAGCACCAGATGGATGTTCCGATAGCTCTCTCTGAGCCTGCGAAGGAGCGCCCTCTGATACGGCGGCAGCTCTATGGACTCCCTGTCCCGCTCCTCCTTGCAGTTTACCAGCGGATGCAGGCCAAGGCAGGCGAGGATTGCCGTATCCTCTTTTAAATGATGCTCTTCTGCCGCTTCTTCCATCAACATCTCCGCATTCTTCACGGTTTCGAACCGGATGCCGAGGCTTCCGTCAAGGTTCATGATACCCGCGATCCGCGGATCCTCGGTAAAGCGAAGCACACCCTCCGTACTGCCCACTCCTGTTCCGGAACCTGCATCCGAAGCATCCTCCCGAACCGGCTGGCTGTAACGGATCACATTTCCTTCCCGGTCAATCATCTGAAAGCATTCATTCACAAACCAGCTGAAAGCATCCTCCGCTGCAGCATAGAGTACGAATTCCTTTGCCGCCTCTTCCACATTGATCTGCTTTGTTCTCGGGCTCTTCGTCGTAAGCAGCTTTCCGGTTGACATGGACCGGATGGTGATCCGGGATTCATCCCAGAGCATGACACGGAACAGCTCCGCCTCTTCCTCGGGAACGGGAACCACGCGGCCGTCCCGGATGCCCGCATACATTTTGCTCGAGCCTTCCCCGTCCTTTTCGGAGGATTCACTCTCGAAGGCCGGATCATCATATACAATCCTGACGTAAGGATATAACGCTTCATACGCCGCTTTATTTATTCCTTCCTTATTCTCCTGCCATCCCGCAGCAATGCCCTCCGCCATCGTTACCCGGTGGCTTGGCAGTGCGCTGTACCAATCGAGCGGAAGCCGGTCCGCGAACGGTCCGAAAAGGAAGGGCGTCTCTTTCAGCGGAAGTGCCTTTTCTGTGTTTTTGAGAAGCACTGCAGCCTTCACAGCGGCCTCCCTTGCCAGCGCCCGCGCCGCCGGTGTATCCACGCGGCTCATATTGTATTCGGAAAGCGGGAAAGCCTTTGAACAGCCATCCTGCTCCCGGTCCTCCGGCATGAAGCCGAGCATGGACCAGGCCGTAAGACGATTCAAAACAGCTTCATCCAGCTCTTCCTCGGTGATCACCCCACGTGAAAGGGCTTCCTCCATTGCCGGGCGCGCATAGGCATCCTTCTCCAGAAAATAATCCACGCCCGCGGCAAAGGCCTTTTTGATGGCATCTGAGCGGTCTGTCGCGGTATGCTGGCCCTCCACGGAAAAGAAAAGGGTATGGGCGTCCGAAACCACAAAGGGAACACCCAGCGCCTTCAGCGCCTTTGCCTCCGGATTAAAGGTAGCGGTTACCCCGTTCACCTGATTATATGCTGTCATAAAGGACATGGGCTGTGCCGCGGCAATGATATCCCGGAACACCTTTACATAGTAGGAATCCTTTAGTTCCTCCGGAATCCGGCTGTCGGAGGTATAGCGTTCCTCTTCATTGTTATTTCCATAGAAATGCTTCAGGGTCGCACCGGCCCTGACATAGTCCGGATCATCGCCGGCCATTCCGAGAATGTATTCACTCGCCATCCGCGCCGTGAGACAGGGATCCTCACCGTAGGCTTCCTCATTCCGTCCCCACCGGGGATCCCGCTCCATATCCACCGTAGGCGCATACCCGCAGCCCTCGCTATGCCTGCCCTCGTTCAGAAGGCTCCGCATTTCTATGCCGACGACCTCGCCGATCCGGTGCATCATTTCGCGGTCAAAGGAGGCCGCCATCCCGATTGGATTCGGAAACGCAGTGGTATACTGCGGAATGCCCAGATCAAAGCTCTGGTCATGCCGCGCCTGCACGCCATGGGCCGCCTCGCCCGAAAAATCATAATGCACAAGGCCGATTTTTGCGAGCTCCTCCCCGCTCCCGTAGAACGAGGTCACCTTGTCCGCAAGGGTCATCCCGGCAAGAAATGCCTGCGCTTTTTTTCTGTGGTATTCTATATTTCTTTTCATATCTTATTCCACCTGTCCTTTGTAGTAGGCCTCCAGCTTCGGACGGGCGCTCACATAATACGGCAATAGCCGTTCATCAAAGTGCTTGCCCATTCCGCCGATAATGATCTCGTTTGCCTCAGCAAATGACATGCTGGGCTTATAGACACGCTTACTGACCAGGGCGTCGTACACATCCGCAATGGCCATGATCCGCGCCTCCAGAGGAATTTCCTCTCCGGCGAGACCCTCCGGATAGCCGCTGCCGTCCCAACGTTCATGATGGTAATGCGCCACATTTTCCGCAATCTTCCGGAATTCCTCATCATCCGTATCCTTCAGGATCTCATGCACGATCTTCGCACCCTCGGCCGCATGCCGCTTCATCTTTTCAAATTCCTCATCCGTAAACCGGCCAGGTTTTTTCAGAACCGCATCGTCGACGGCAATCTTCCCGAGGTCATGCATGGGAGCCGCTTTGACAATATCCTTGCAGAACTTATCCGTCATTTCAAAACGGTTATCCTTCCGCATTTCTTCGATCAGAATCCGGACCCCTTCACTGGTCCGCCGGACGTGGCCGCCGGTGGAATTGTCACGGCTTTCCACCACGACCGCCATGCTGAGGATCAGGTTGTCGTGCATCTCCACGATGCGCGCCGTCTTCCGGTCCACCTCTTCCGTAAGCTCCGCATTGAACTTATCCAGCAGATTGATATACTTCTGGTTCTCGGTATCATCCCGGAAAAAGAGCTGATAACCGCGTTTTTGAGAACCATCGTAAAGATCATTCACCTCAACCCGGTAGATCCTGTCCTTCTCCGGATCCAGCGGATGCCGAAGGGTAAAATTAAAGGTAACACCCTTCCCTTCCTCCTTATAGTGCTCGATCCAGCGGTTGATGGTTTCCGCAAAATCAGCCTTTCCTTTAATGGACTCATCCACCCGGAGCTTCGCCAGCGCAGGGATGATCCGGTTTGCCGTCTCATTGCTGCCCAGGTAATGCAGCTTATAGTTTAAAGATACAAAGCCTGTTTCACCGGCCTTCACCATGGTATCGATCACGTTGCTGCTGATGTTGTAGAGAGACATCCTTCTCACTATGATCAGATAAATGACCTGTGCAATGACATAGGTTACCGGAACAAGATCAATGTTCCTGTTGCTGAACCGAAGGCCGATGTAACCGGCAACCGAAATAGCCTCCGGCAGAAAGAGAAGCCGCAGAATCCATTTGGATACCTGCTTTTTCCGCCTGTAGGAATAAAGGATGCCCAAAATACCCGCCAGGAAGAATACGGCAAGGAGCACATAAAACATGGTATGCGCCGGGCCGTAAACCTTTTCCACATAGATCCGGCCGTTCTCCCGCCGGAAATCCACACTTTTATAAAAAATATTGGAATAGTCGATACTGAGGACAAGCGAATACATGGAACAGCAGATGAGGAACGCCACAGTCCGGATCCATCGCTTTACATGAATTCCGCTCAGCCGGAATACACACATATTAATAAAGAAGATCAGGAAGGTTCCGCCGATATATACGATCTTGATCGCATTGATATACGCCTCCCGGGTCCTTGCGGAGAATTCCAATAAATACCCCAGGCTCGCCACCGGGATCAGCGTAAAAATGATCGTGATATTCACTTCGAAATGGGTCCGCCATTTATAGACATAAAACAGCGTCAGAAGCAGTGATATGGCAAACGTCACCGCATAATAAAATGTAATCATTCTCCCTCTCCTTCACCGGATCACGCTGCAAAAAGTTCCCTTCGGCCCAATCAGGCTATACATAGTTTATTTTACCAAATATTCGGTTTCGCATCCACAGGAAATATAAAAATCCGGAAATGCAGCTACGTCTGTTTTTCCCTGCAGATCTATCTTCCGACAGCCCTATTGTTACAAAAGTATTTCGTTTGTTGCGCTTTTGTTGCGCATTACGTGGTAATATGACGTCCAATCAAAAGTGTATAGATATAAATGAGTATGAATCCGGAGTCCCGGTCAGTGACCGGGCGCGAGAAACGGAGGTAGAAATGTCAGAAAGTATCATGAACCAGACAGACGAAGAAAAGATCAGTGTTATGGATTACGCAGATGAACTGAGGATCAGTGAGATCCACAAGGTTTCGGAAACCTCCGTCCTTCACCTCAGCGAAGTATGTAAAACTCTGACCCCCGAAAGAAACATTGAAATAATAGAAAAGCCTGAAAAAGAAGACAAAAAGAAAAACGTTCATACCGAACAGGCCGAAGTAAGGAATCACAAGGGTCTGATGCGGAAGATTTTCCCCGTATTCAATGCCCAGAGCCTGCTCAGCCTTCCGCATAATTTCAGATAAACATTCCCGGCAACGGGAAAGAATTTCAGCAGATCGGATTTATAAGAAAACAGTGTCGTTCCCAGCATAGATCGATATACGATCGGGAAGATTACGGAGAACACAAAATGGAAAAGAACGCTTATACCGGACGAAACAAAGTTACCTGGCTGGCGCTGCAGGAAAAATCGACGGATAAAAAGAAGAGAAAGTCCCATCTCACAAATATGCTGATCATCCTCTTCGTATTTGGGCTTCACGCAATCAGCCTGGCTGCGCTTCACAACTGTATGGCTGACGCGGCCGATCCCGGCATTCCGCAGGAGGAGGCCGAGATTGCGGAAAGCGCCGTATGTCTCGATGTCGAGTGCGAGCTGCAATTGCCGGAGCTGCCCAACGGATGCGAGATCACATCCCTTTCCATTGTTATGCGGTATTTCGGATTCCATACCGATAAGATGACACTGGCACACGATTGGTTAGCCAGTAGCGAACAAAGCGTTGGTACGGTTAATCCGGAATATTCGTTCTGGGGATATCCCTGGAAGGATAATTCCTACGGATGCTTTGCACCGGTCATCAAAGGCACTGCCGAATCATATTTTATCATGGTGGATAATTTACATACCGGGGAACCGGAAGGCTTTGTCTCCAGGAATATCACAGGCGCTACGCCGGAGCAACTATATCAGCAGATTGAAAACGGACTCCCCGTAATCGTCTGGGTCACACAGGACCTGGTTGCACCGAGCCCCTGCGGGACCTGGATCATTGAAGGAAAGCAGTTTACCTGGATGTCACCCATGCATTGTGTCGTCCTGACCGGATTTGACCGTGAAAATAAAAAAGTGTACATTGCCGACCCCATGAAGGGAAATACGGAATATGACATGACACTGTTTGAGAAGCGATTCAAGGATATGGGATCTCAAGGCGTCGTGATTGGCAGACGATACGAGATTACCGATCTGCCCATGGAGAAAGAATACGAGATACCGAATACCAGACCCTGGAATGAATCAAAACAGATCCATAACGTGGTTTTACACGCGAAAAATCAGACACAGGAAGATGATACTCACTAACGGTAATATTTCCTCATACATATATATTACAGGAGCTGCCCCTCACCATTCAACAGGTAAGGGGCTGCTTTTGTTTTACCGGCGGATCAGAACTGTTGCCACATAAAGGATCACCAGAAAGATCACATTGATCACGGTGAAAGAGAGAATATAGCTTCCCGTCCGGGGTGTGGGCAGATCTCCGGAGGTTTTTCCGTCCGCATCGTCCGCGGATGATGACCTTCCCATATTCATATAGAATTTGCAGGTGATGAGACTGGCCATACTCGCGATGAGCGTGCCAAGGCCGCCCAGATTAACACCGAGAACCAGCTCAGAACCTTTATCCGTGAAGGCGGAAAGCAGCATGGCCGCCGGAACGTTACTGATGATCTGCGAAGAAAGGATTCCGGTAAGCATCACATTCTTTTCCACGATTCCGGAAAGAAAATCATGCACCGCATCGATCCGGCCCAGATTGCCGATCAGGATAAAGAAAAAGACAAAGGTCAGAAGAAGCGCATAATCCACCTTCGCAAATGCACGGTAATCCATAACGAGCATCACGGTGGAAATGACACCGAGCATGACCGGCCAGGGAATATAACCCGCTACGGTAAGTACGGCCACGACAAAGAGCGCCGCATAGAGAATGAGCCGTGGAACAGACGGTGCCTTGTCGTCCGGCAATACCGCGGTATCCATGGTATGGTCCGTGCGGTTCAGCCACAGCACACCGAGCAGAAGTAAAACCGCAGACACGATCGTCGGCGGCAGCATGAGCCTGAAAAATGCGCCGGGCGTAAAGGCATATTCCGTGTACAGATACAGATTCTGCGGATTACCGATGGGCGTCAGCATACTGCCGAGATTCGCCGCTATCGTCATGAAGATCAGCGTAAACATGAGCCGGCGGTCATCATGAAACGCAGAAAGCACCATGATAGCAAAAGGGACAAGGGTCACGAGCGTCACATCATTGGTGAGAAGCATGCTGAGAAAAAAGGAAAGAAAGACAAGAAAAAGCGAGATCATTCTCTCCGAACGGATGCGGCTGAGGAGCCTGGCGGTAAGGAACCGGAAGGAACCGATCTTCTCCAGAGCGCTTACCACAAGCATCAGCGAGAACAGAATAGCCAGCACTCTGTAATTTACATAATCTTTGTATCCTTTGTCAGGACAAATAAAAAAACAGGATGCGGCCGCCAGCACGCCGGCAATACA